>CALDJI010000311.1 GCA_937901805.1 uncultured Clostridia bacterium
GCGAGCGTTGGAGCGCAGTGCCGGACGAGATATTCTTCCATTGTCATACTCCTTTTGATGTCTTGGTTAGTAACAACTAACCTATGGCTATACTATATCATTTTACTAGGAATATGTCAATAGCTTTTTGAAATGTTTGCCTGAGATAAGAAAAGCGGTATATCCCTGAAAAAATTCAGGGATATACCGCTTGGCAAGATGGCTCGCCGTATTATTTAGCATGTTTATGATAATGCTCTTTGATTTTGGCAAATGTCTCATCGCTCAGGTCATGTTCGATTCGGCAGGAATCTTCATAAGCTGTTTTTTCCGGTACTCCCAATTTCATCAGGATTTCTGCAATGACCTCATGTCTTTCATATATGCGCTCGGCGATTTCCTGCCCTTTGGGAGTGAGGGTGATATATCCTTCCCTATCCATAGTAATATATCCGTTTTCCCGAAAGCGTTTCATGGCGACGCTGACTGTGGGTTTGGAAAAATCCATTTCCCGAACGATATCAATGGAACGTACCTGCCCAATCCGTTTTTTCAGCATAAGGATTGTCTCCAAATAATTTTCACCGGATTCCTGTATCTTCATACGCTCACCTCCCTGAAAATCAGACTATACCGACAATTATCCCTATCATACTACAGAACCATACTTTTGGCAAATTCATGACGTCTTTTCCTTGCGCGTTGTTTTCTGCTATGGTAGGATAGCCACGTAGGAAAGAGGTGTTTTTATGGAAGACAGGGGGCTTACAGCGTTCCAGATAAAGGGTGCTGCGATTTTGGCAATGCTTTTGGACCATACTGGCTGGCTTTTTGTCCCTACAGAATCCTTTTTGGGTTTTTTGATGCATCTTTTAGGGAGAATTACAGCCCCCGTTATGTGCTTTTTTCTGGCGGAAGGATACCGCCATACCCATCATCTCAAACAGTATGCGATGAGACTTGCAGAATTTGCCGTACTTTCCTATTTGCCCTATCTTCTTTTTTCCACCGGTTCATTTCCAGCGCTGGACAGCATGTGGAATTGGAACGTCCTTTATACGCTTTTGCTGGGACTGGGCGCGCTGTATGTATGGGAACACGTTATTCCAGTAGTCCCGCGTTTGGGTTTCCTGGCGCTTTTGTGCATGCTGGCAACGTTTGGGGACTGGTCGTATTATATCATTTTCTTCACGTTCTCTTTTTACTTCGGACGCGGGAATTTCGCCAGACAAGCCGTTTATTTTTCTTTTGCCGGCGCGATCTGGATAATGGAAAATTTTCTCTCTTATTTTCTGTTTTCTCCGAGATGCAGCGCCTATTCACTCAGAGGGATTTTATGCGGGCCCGGCATACAGTTTGGGGTTTTCTTATGTCTGCCGCTTTTAAAATGCTACCACGGGGTACGGGGCGGAGGAACCATGAGTGGGTGGTTTTTTTATCTGTTTTATCCGCTTCACCTAATCGTCTTGTATGCGGTTCATCTGCTGGTATCAAGAATAGGGGGATAAAAACAGTCCGGCGGAATGGTGCTCCGCCGGACTGTTTTTTATGGAGGTTGAATTTATATGGGATTATAACAGTTGGCTGCAAACCCCTCGCACCAGCAATTCGATCACTGTATGGAAAGAATTCCCCAGTTCTGTCTGATGCTGCAGGGTCAAAAAAACAGACCGGATCGCCGCGCTGGCTGTTTCCACCGGCACTTTCAAATGCAGTCCCCCCCTGGCAAAGAGATCCCGGATATGGGCATCGTCGCTGCTGTAATATTTTTCAAGCACATCCTGTGGGATTTTCCTGAGCAGATAGGAGAGATCGTTTTCAAAAAAGTCCATCATCGAATTTTCTTCCATCACTTCGCAGGCTGTTAAAAAGGCCAGCGACGCGCGTTCGGGTTCTGGTAAATCCCTTCGTGAAGCAAGAATCGAAAAGGCTGCTTCGTAAATTTCTGTGTGCAGGCTTTCCAACACCTCAAAAAAGAGCATTTCTTTGCTTTCATAAAATTTATAAAAGGCGCCTTTCGAGATATCGGCCCCATAGGCCAATTGATCCACCGTGGTTTTTCGCATGCCAATCGTAGAAATGCACTTTCTGGCCTCTTCCATCAATTTGGCGCGAATCATTTGTTTTTCCTGTTCACTAAATGCAGTTGCCATCTATCATCACCGTATGACCAAAAATATTTTTCTGGTCACATTGTATCCGATTTGCTGAAAAAAGTCAAGTGAGGGGAATTGCTTCTTTTCCCAAGGGCCTGTTTTCTTGCCGGGCAAAATGTGGTATGATGACAAAACAAGCGATTATGGCGATGCGGACATGCCCTGTAGGAATGGGTTTACTCAGAATTCAAGAATCATATCGTACCAGACGGCTCCTCCATGTTTTGAGGCGGAGATTCCCAGATTGTTATAACCGAATGTTTCGTAATAGTGGAGGAGATGTTCCTTACAGGTCAGGATACAGCCGCGTTTTCCGGATAATTTTGCATTTTCGATCAATACCCGCATTAGTAAAGCGGCATAACCCTGCCTGCGGTGTTCCGGAAGGACGTCCAATCCAAAAACAGATTGATATAGACCGTTTTCCTGATGAAGAAAAGCATTTTCAAACATTTCATCACGGATTGTCCGGCTGTTTGTTACCATCCCGTTGATAAACCCAATCAGGCTCCCCCTTTTTTCCAGAACCCAAAAGTGGGAGGGAAACGCCCGGATGCGGTTTTGAAAGGTTTGCAGGGTTGCCGCTTCCGCCGCAGGGAAGCAGGCGGACTCAATTTGGGTGATTGTTTGTAAATCTTCTGGTTTTACAAGCCGTATTTTCATGATATCTCTCCTGATGATACTGATTTTTCTAAGATCCTTTTGATTGGACAAGCGGAAAAAGGAAATACTTATCCACCATTTTACCACAGAGGGGTGAATATATGAACTCGTTTTTTTTACATCAAAACAACGCCCTGTCTGGGAAAGAAGAAAAAATGATTGCGAAACTATATCCAGACAGGACACCGGAAGAAGGAAAACAAAGATTGCAGACAGTTTATAATCAATATCAGTCCATTTTCCCGGAGACGCGCGGTATCCAAATATTTTCTGTTCCGGGACGTACAGAATTAGGGGGAAATCACACGGATCATCAGCATGGATGCGTCCTTGCGGCTGGGGTAAGCCGGGATACGGCAGCGGTTGCCGCGAGAAATCGGACAAATTCCATACGGATTTACTCTGTAGGATACGGAAAGATGGAAATTTGCCTGGACG
>CALDJI010000312.1 GCA_937901805.1 uncultured Clostridia bacterium
TATAATACAAACCGGGCTTTTTTTCAATTACGCATGATGAGAGACCAGTTCACTGAGTTCCTGTGCGCCGCAAAGTTCTAACTCGGGGTTATCTTTTAGAAATAAAGAACAAATGCGCCGGGTTTCCTCGTCCATCCCGCAGTCCACAATCAGAATCCGCAGGCGTTTTGCATTGCCTCTTTCCACTTGTTTGAGCAAAGCACGCAGCAGATATTCCACGTCCTCCCGGTGGCCTTTGACCGGATACAGCACGACACAGCGCGTTTTGGACGCTGGAAATACTGCCCAGGATTTTTCCCATAACAGGACAATTCCCAGCGCCACGGCAAAACTGAGCAGGATAACTATTATGTAGATCAACATACAACTCACCTCAAGCTATTCTATGCCTGAGAGAATGCGCCTGCTACTGTCCTTTCTCTGCTAAACTGTGGATTGAAATCCATTTTTGTAATCCGATGAGCCAAAAAAAGACAGGCACGGTTTTCGTGCCTGTCTTTTTTAAAACAGCAGAGCGTCTGCCGCCTGCTGGTAAGTTTCCTTTGCCGCAGGCTCCCCAGAGCTGAGAACCTGGAAGGCGCTTTTCAGATTCTGTTCCCAGGCAACCCGCTGTTCTTCCGGCAGCCCGGATACATCCCGCTTTGACGCAGCCGCATAGGCCTGCCTCAGACGGTTGAACGCTCCAATCGTCTCATGCTCCTCGATGAGTTCCCGGAAGAGGTCGAAGAGTTTCCATCCACGGTTGTTCGGGGTAATCACCGCTTTCAGGCGGATAGAAACCCGTCCCTCACGCAAAGCGGCGAGCAGTTCATTGAGACGGCTGTCCGACAGGCCGCTCATCAGCAGGACTTCCTCCCCCAGTCCTTCTCCTGTATACGGGGACGCAGAGGCAGAAAACCCCGGCAGTCCGGCGGCATAGCCGAGCGTCTCCCCCAGCATTTCATCCGGGAGAATCCGGCAGGGCATACGCAGGCGTTTTAGGATTTTCTGTACCGTCTCCCCTTTTTCACTGTCCTCCTGCAATCCATATAACAACACGAGTTCCGAATTTTTCACATGCGCTTTCATATGCTTTGCCGAAACCCTTGTTCCAGCATCCTCCTATTCCTGAAAAGTGAGGGAAAATTCCCTTTCAATCACCTGCATGACGCCGTTTTCCTCATTGGACGGGCACTGGTACCGGCTGACCCGTTTAAGCTGCGGATGGGCGTTTGCCATCGCATAGCTGTGCATACACTGGCACTGCATCTGCACATCGTTGAGATAATCACCAAAGGACATGGATTCCTGCGGGGAAATACCGTACTGCTGCTGGATATACCGGATGGCGTTTCCCTTGTTGACGCCGAAATTCATCACATCCGCCCAATTCTCCCCGGACAGGCACACCTGAAGCCGGTTGGAAAACCGGGCAAGCGCCGGATAACAGCCGTGCTCTGCATTCCCGCGGTCGAGTACCGATACTTTACAGATGGTATCCTGTTCCAAAACAGATTCCAACTCTCCGACGACGGCAAGCCGGTCAAAATACTGCCGGATAAAGGGAAGATCCCGTTCGTCCGTGCAGTCCGTATACGCGCTGTGTACTCCGCAGAGGACGATTCTTGCGCGTGGGAGAGGACGCACCGCCCGGATGACAGCAATCAGATCGGCGTGCTCCATCCCGCTTGCATGGACAAGTTCTCCCCCGGAAAAAATCATCGAGCCGTTTTCACAGAGAAACAGCATCTCATCGCACACCGGCGCAAAAAGGGTTTCCAGATTATAGTATTGCCTGCCGCTGGCCGCTGCAAACAGCACCCCCTGTTTGCGAAGCATCCGCACCGCTTGGAAAACATGCGGCGG
>CALDJI010000313.1 GCA_937901805.1 uncultured Clostridia bacterium
CCTACACAGGATCCGGATGCGCTCGCCGTGATTATGGAACGGTGCGCCGCCCTGCAAATTCCCTTGATCCTGCCCGCCATGGGAGGCGTGGAAATTTTGGATGATTCCGTACTGCGCAAGCGGGTACGTTATGGGAATCTGGAATTTATCCTGAAACTTCCCGGCGCCCATCAGGTGCAAAACGCTATGATGGTGGTGGAGATTCTCCGCCAGCTTGCCGAAAAGGGTTTCCCGGTTTCCGAGGAGACCATTGTGCGCGGAATTGAAACCGTGTTTTTCCCTGCAAGACAGGAAATTGTATCCGGGCACCCCCTGATCTTGCTGGATGGCGCGCATAATCTCTCCGGTGCGCAGTCGCTGGAGGACACTTTAAAGCGCCTGCCGCAGAAAAAAACCATGATCATCGGCATGCTGTCGGATAAGGATTATGAACACTCTGCAAGGCTTTTGGCCCGGCAGTGCCGCTGCGTCATCACGGTGGCGCCGGACAACCCGCGGGCTCTTTCTCCGGAACAGCTGGCGCAGGCGATCGGGGACTGCTGTGAAACCGTGATCCCCTGCTCGGACTATGAACAGGCGCTAAAGCTGGCAAAGTCCCGGGCTGGAGAAAACGGGGTGGTTGTAATCTGCGGTTCCCTGTATCTTGCCTCCTCCATGCGGGCGATCCTCTGTAAATAAAGATCAAAACAGCCCTCCCAATCGTTTGGGAGGGCTGTTTTGCTGTCCAGTTTTATCCAAGATAAGCGTCAAGCAGGAGATAGGTATTGGCAAGGCCGTCGGTATGGGTGCGTTCGTATCCATGGGAGGCATACACGCCCGGTCCGATGAGAGCATGGCGGAGATCATGCCCCGCAGAAAGAGCGGCATCCGCATCGGAGCCGTATCCGGGATAGATGTCGACCGCATAATCAAGCCCATTGTCTTTTGCCGTTTGGATGAGTGCGGTCGTCATATCGTAATCATAGGGCCCGCGTGAGTCTTTGGCGCAGATGGATACCTTGCACTCATTGGCGCCAAGCCCGATTCCAACGCAGCCCATATCCAGGCTCAGGATTTCCTGGACGTCTTCCGGCACACCGGCAGCTGCGCCGTGCCCGGTTTCTTCATAGACGGTAAAGTGCAGGTAGACCTTGCGCCCCGGCTGTTTTCCGCTGTCTTTGAGGTGTTTTGCATAGGCAAGCAGAATAGCAGAGCATCCTTTGTCGTCAATAAAGCGGCTTTTGAGGTATCCGGATTCTGTCAGGACAGTTCTCGGGTCGAATGCAACAAAATCCCCAGCGCTGATCCCGAGCGCCTCAGTTTCCTCTTTGGAATAGACTTTTTCGTCCAGAACCACTTCCATGGTGTCAAAATCCCGCGGCTGTTCCCGCAGCTTGAGGTTGACATGGGAGGAGGGATCATTCATCTGGAAAGTGCCGCAGTAGCTGCCGGAAAAACGGGTAATAACCGTGCAGTTTTCAGAATCCACATTGTTTGGAATAAGGCCGCCGACAGGGGATAGTGAAAGCCTTCCGTTTGTTTTGACTTCCCGTACAATAGCGCCCAAAGTATCGACGTGTGCAGTGAGCAAAATCGGATTTCCCTTCCCGCCAAGGCAGACAACAATGCTGTTTTTCGCGGTGCGTTTTGGCTCATACCCCATTTTCTCCAGAGTGGTGAAGAGATAATCCGCCACTTCCCTTGTATAGCCGGTTGGGCTTTTTATCGCAAGCAGAGTTTGCGCCTGTTCCAGAATATACTCCATCATATTGCATTGCATGAATAAGACCTCCTGAATGAAAATTTTAATGAAATGGCATTGGTTGGCACAAAAAATTGCCATTATCAGTGTACTACCAAATTTCAGTGTTCGCAAGAAAATCATCGGATATTTTATTCGGATTGTTTACAATCTGTTTTTGCATGGCTGTGGAAAAAGGTGTAGAATAAAACTGAATTAGTATCGAATGGAATAGGAGTTATACAGCATGAGTGGATTTGTCAAGCTGGAAGATGTGTACAAAAGTTACCACATGGGGGAAATTACCATCAACGCGGCGAATGGGGTCTCCTTTGAGATTGAAAAGGGGGAGTTTGCCGTTGTTGTGGGACCAAGCGGCGCCGGCAAGACGACGGTGCTCAACCTTCTTGGCGGAATGGATACCTGCGATAAGGGGAAAATGCTGGTGGATGGCAGCGACGTCAGCAAATACAACCGGAAGGAACTTATTTCTTATCGGCGGTTTGACGTGGGCTTTGTCTTTCAATTTTATAATCTGGTGCAGAACCTGACGGCAAAGGAAAATGTCGAACTTGCAACCCAGATTTCAAAAGATCCGCTGGATGTTGTGGAAGTACTGGAACAGGTCGGGTTAAAGGAGCGCATGAATAACTTTCCCTCCCAGCTCTCCGGCGGAGAACAGCAGAGGGTAGCGATTGCACGCGCCCTTGCCAAGCATCCGAAGCTGCTGCTGTGCGATGAGCCTACGGGGGCGCTGGATTACAATACCGGAAAGAGAATCCTTGCCTTGTTGCAGGACACTTGCCGGAAAACGGGGACGACGGTCATTGTCGTTACCCATAACCAGGCGATTACACCGATGGCGGATCGTGTAATCCATATGAAAAACAGTAAGGTGGAGCAGGTGCTTCTCAATGAAAACCCCACCCCGGTGGAAAGGATTGAGTGGTAAGCTGTGAAAAGTGCTTTTTGGAAAGATACTTTCCGGGAAATCTGGAAAACGAAAAACCGCTTTCTCTCTATTTTTGCAATTATTGCCATAGGCGTTGGCTTTTTTGCAGGAGTCAAGGCCTCCTGCGCGGATATGAAGCAGTCTGAGGATGCGTATTATGTCAAAAACAACCTCATGGACGTCCAGGTGATTTCAACCCTTGGATTTGGAGAAAAAGATATTGAAGCATTTCGCTCTCTCGATGGAATTAAGGGGGTATTGCCCTCTTATTCTGCGGATCTCTATCTGGAGGAATCTGGAAATCGTTCCGTATGCAAGGTATACTCTTTGCCGGAAGCGGGCTTAGCGGAGGCGGACAACATCAACCAGCTCACAGTGGCGGAGGGCAGAATGCCGGAAAACGAAGGGGAATGTGTAGTAGATTCCTATCTGGCAGAACAAAAGGGGTATTCTGTCGGCGATACCGTGCAGATGCAGGCAGAGGATGGCGATGACCTTTCCGGCACCCTTTCCAGGAAAGAATTTACCGTCGTTGGTACGGTGGAAAGCCCGATGTTTATTTATAAGATGCAGAGAGGAACCAGCACGATTGGGGATGGTTCTGCGGATGGATTTGTATACTTGATGCCGCAGGCATTTTCCTATGAGGACTATACCACGGTTTTCCTGACTTTTGAGAGCGCAGAGGCAGCGCAGGCCTATACAGAGGAGTATGACGCCCTCAGCGAAGGATATGTGGATACTGTGGAAGCTCTGGGAGACACCCGAAAAGATGCGCGCTTGGAAGAGGTCAGGGAGCAGTCGAATCAGACCATTACAGAAAATGAGCAAAAGCTTGCCGATGCAAAAGAACAGGCGGAAACAGGGTTTGATGATGCCCAGCGTCAATTGGATGATGCAAAGACAGAACTTGAAAATGGAGAAGCAGAATATGCCGAACAAAAACAGCTGTTTGATACTGAGATTACACAAGCAGAGCAGACGCTTGAAAATTCCAGGAAGCAGACACAACAGGGCTGGGAGGAGTATCACTCCAGCCTAAAAGAAGTGTCGGATGGGCTCGCGGCACTGGCTTCTCAGCGTCAGACCCTGATTTCCACCCGTAACCAGCTTAATACGGCAAAACAGCAGGTGGAAGAGGGAAAACAGCAATTGGATACTGCTTCTAATCTGTTGGAAGGAAAACAGAAGGAATATGATGAGGGGTTGGCTGCCTATCAAAGTGCGGAGCAGCTGCTGGACAGCACGAACCAAATTGTGAAGGATCCATCGTCCGCATCTGATGAACAGATTTCCTCTGTCCATAATGGTTTGAATCAATTGCAGGAGGGACTGGGCGATCTGTTTTTTGCCTGTGTTTCAGGGAATACGGCGCTGAAGCCTCAGCTGGATGCAGCACTCTCTGTATTTTCTGCAACCCTTGTTTCCCAGAAACAGGAGCTGGATGCCGCTTCCGTAGAATTGGAAAAGGCAAAGACGCAGCTTGCCGAACAGCAAAAGGTATGGGAAGCAGGGAAAACGGAATACGAGCAGGGAGAAGCAGCCTATCAATCCGGAATGCAGCAGTTGGAAAGCGCCCAGCGGCAGCTGGACGACGCTTCTGTGGCATTAGCCGCCGTACAAAGCCGGCTGAAAGATGCCGACCGGCAGATTGCGGCAGGGGAACAGGAACTCTCTGCACAGCGGGAAGAAGGGGAAGCACAGCTTCTTGCGGCAAAAGAAAAACTGGATGCAGGAAGAACAGAATATGAGGACGGTGTAGCACGGCTGGAAGAGGAGCGTCAAAAGGCTCAGCAGGAGATTACGGATGCCGAAACACAGCTTGCCGACGCAAAGCAAAAGCTCGCGGAATTGGAGGAACCGACCTGGTATGTGCTGGGCTGCGATCAGGCCTGTCCGGGGTATTCCAATCTGGGCGAGGATGCCGGACGCGTTGACAACATTGCAAAAGTGTTCCCGGTATTTTTCCTGTTGGTGGCGGCACTTGTCTGCCTGACCACAATGACCCGTATGATTGAAGAAGAACGCACAGAAATCGGAACCTTGAAAGCATTGGGATATTCGAACGGCTCCATTATCATGAAATATATGACCTATGGCGTTGTGGCGAGCATTCTTGGCAGCATTGTGGGGATGCTGATTGGATTCCAGCTGTTCCCAAGGATTATCATGAATGGATACAGTATCATGTATAATTTTCCTGTGGTCAAAGCACCGTTTCGGATGCAGCTTGCGATTCCTTCCATGATTGCGGCGGCATTATGCGTCGTCGTCACTGTGTATGCAGTCTGCCGCGGTGAACTGGCACAGCGCCCGTCCCAGCTCATGCGCCCCAAATCCCCCAAGCCGGGGAAGCGTGTGCTTTTGGAAAAAATCCCATTTATCTGGAACCGCTTTAATTTCAGCCATAAAGTAACGGCCAGGAATCTGTTCCGCTACAAACAGCGGATTTTTATGACAGTGGTGGGGATCGCAGGTTGCACCGCGCTGATGTTGACGGGGTTTGCCCTGAAGGACTCCATTATGGAAATTGTAGATAAACAATTTTCGGAAATCTCTCTCTATGATATGATGATCGTCCCGGAGGAGAATGAAATTGATAAGACCATGCAGGTAGTTGGTGAGCAGCCGCTGGTCGGGTCATACGGCAAGTTTTTGCAGGAGACGATGACGGCAGAGTCCGGTTCCGAGGAGATGGAAGTTTATCTGAGTGTGCCGGAGCAGATGGATACATTCCATCAATTTTTTGATTTGCATACCCGTAAAGGGGAAACCCCGGTTTCCCTTCAAGACGGCACGGTGGTTATTACAGAAAAATTTGCAAATGAACTGTCCCTGTCTGTAGGCGATACCTTTACACTCAGCAGTGCGGATTATCCGGATGTGGAGCTCACTGTCGGGGGAATTGCGGAAAACTATACATACCACTATGTCTACATGACGCCGCAGACTTTTCTACAAGTCTATGGGAAGCAACCGGATTATAACCTGGTTATGGCGGACTGGAAAGACGACAGCCGGACGGATACGGAAGGCGTATTTTCCACCTTGTCCGAACAGAAAGCCATGCAGGGGATTTCATTCCTCAGTACGGTAAAAGACGGTTTCAGTGATATGATTTCCAGCTTGAATTACGTGGTTCTGGTATTGATTATTTCTGCCGGGTTGCTGGCGTTTGTCGTGCTTTATAATCTGACGAACATCAATGTCAATGAAAGGATTCGAGAGATCGCCACATTGAAAGTACTTGGTTTCTATGATAAGGAAGTCTCCGCCTATATTTACCGTGAAAATGTGATCTTAACCATTCTCGGCACGGGGGCGGGCTTGATTCTCGGTATTTTCTTCAGCCAGTTTGTCATCAATACTGCGGAAATGGATATTGTCATGTTTGGGCGGGATATTAAAGCGCTTAGTTATCTGCTTTCTGCGATCCTGACGCTTTTATTTGCAGTATTTGTAAACTTGGTAATGCACTTTAGACTGAAAAAGGTGAAAATGGTGGAATCCCTCAAGTCTATAGAATAAAGGGAAAAACAGGGCGCAGTTTATTGCTGCGCCCTGTTTTAGGTTATAGCTTTCGTGGAAAAGCGGCAGGAACGGGATTCCGATGTCGCAGAGGTTTCCTCTGGAGAAAAAGGCGTACATGGAAATTTTCCATGTACGCCTTTTTATGTATTTGATTTGCCGATTAGTAAGCGCAGGAGATATAGTCGGTCACTTCTGTGACCCTTCCATCATAGAGATAGACGCGGGGAACGCGGATTCCCACTGCACACAGCGCCTCATAGTTTACAGAACCGCGCAGAAGGGCAAATTCTCCGGCCGTAATCTCCTCAGTATCATCGCATCCGAAAACAGTGACGGTATCTCCCATTTTAACGTTTTTGAGCCCGGAAATATCGACCATCATCTGATCCATACAGACCCTGCCGATTACGGGGACGCGCTTTCCGTGCAGCAGAACCTGAGCCTGCTGCTCCGTGCGGGGAAAACTATCTGCGTAACCAATGGTCAGCGAGGCAACAGGGATTGGATGTTCGCTTGTATAAATCCTTCCGTAACTTACGGCGGTTCCTGCCGGAATTTCTTTTACTTCACTGACGGTCGTTTTCAGTTCCATTGCAGGTAGGAATGGGGAGTTTTGCTCCATATCGCTGCTGGGGGGGCATCCATAGAGAATGATTCCCGGGCGCACCATATCCAGGTGCATTTCCGGATAGTTCACTACAGCGGCCCTGTTGCAGCAGTGCCGGATACCAAGAGAATATCCCTGTTGTTCCAAAGTTTTACAGACATGCAGAAACCGGGAAAACTGTCCTTTTGTGAAGCAAACAGAATCCTCGGCTTTTTCATCAGAACAGGCAAAATGTGTAAAAATCCCGGTTGCACGCAGAGCAGGCAGCGTATAGACCTGTGCAATCTGGTTGCAGCAGGTATCCACCATGTCCTCTGTACTGCATACAAACCCAATGCGCGACATGCCAGTATCCACTTTTATATGGATATCTACAGTTACATTATAACTGGAAGCATGGCGGGAAAGTTCTTTTGCATATTCTAAGGAGAGGCATGTCTGCGTAATTCCCCGTCTGGCAAGCAGCGGAGCCAGTTCGCAGGGCGTATGTCCGAAAATCAGGATTGGTTTCTTAATCCCGGCTTCCCGCAGAGCAAGACCTTCTTCAATGTTGGAGACGCCAAACCAGTCCGCGCCGCATTGATCCAGAAGCTTCGCAACGACTTTATCCCCATGTCCATAGGCATTGGCTTTTACAACCGCGCAAATCATGGTTTTTTTATCCGTTCCAATATAGCGTTCCCGGATTAATCGGTAGTTGTGTTCAATTCTGGATAAATCAATTGTGGCCCAAGTTCGTTTTAAATATTGTTGCATCGGTATTTCCCCCTGTCTCTGACGACCATTTTATGCGGACTTCGGTAGATTAGTTCGAAGGTTTTTCGGCTTTATTCGCGAATTCCCTTTGAAAAACGGTTTTTTTGCCGTTTTAAAGCATTGGCACGAAGTCCGACTAAGAAAAAAAGAATTAAAGGGATTAATAGAAAAAGCATAAGTTTTTCCAGTGAAATCCCCATTACAGTTACAACCAGAGGTAAGACTAATCCAAGCCAACCGGCCCTGCGGGTCAGCAAGTATTCGAGGATACTGAAAATGACAATCAGGCCCGCCGCAATTCCCAAATGCATCGGTGTAAACATCGTCTCTCCTTTTGGGTACTTCCCATTTATCAAATTTAGAGTTCTGTACATTTTAACAATAATTGTAGTATGTCTGTTGTTTTCGATTTTACCGCTTTTCCTTAGAAAAATCAATGAAAAATCCGATGGATGCCTGTTTCTTTTGTCCAAATGCATACGGGTTGCTTTCTGGAAAAAGTGGGGGGTGATATTTGGATGAATAAGACGTACGATTTATTTATTTTTCTACTGTCTGAAATATCAGAAATATCTGGAAGAGGTTCATTAAGAAAAATATCATGAAAGCTTTCCTGTCTCGACAAATTATTCACGGCTAATCCTTTATGCTGTGGAAAAGAGGATTGTTTTTTGGGGAAAAGGAGGAATTTTTCCATGCCTGTCAGGATAAAACAGGATAATCATGCAATTACTGCTTATCTGGTTGGTGAAATTGATCACCACAGCGCAAAACGAATGCGGGAAGAAATTGACCATGCGATTGAAAGCGCTTGTCCCTCTCTATTGATTTTGGATTTTACGCAGGTGACGTTTATGGACAGCTCAGGGATTGGCTTGGTAATGGGCCGCTATAAAACGCTGACTCTGTCCGGGGGACAGAGTATGGAAGTGCGCGGGGTTTCCAGTCAAACTGCCCGTGTGATGAAACTGGCCGGATTGGACAGGCTTGCAAAAATCAATGTGGAGGGAAAACAGTAATGGCGATAAAAAATCAATTTAAAATGACCATTCTCAGCCAATCTGCAAATGAATCCTTTTCCAGAGCAGCTGTCGTGGCGTTTATCGCCCAGTTGGATCCGACAGTGGATGAGCTTGCAGATATTAAGACAGCAGTATCTGAAGCGGTGACGAACTGCATTGTCCATGCCTATAAAGAAGGCGAGGGGAGAATCTACATAGATGTCAAGTACGATGACAAAAACATAGTTACAGTAAAAATCAGAGATAAGGGCTGCGGTATTGAAGATGTGGAACAGGCAATGGAACCCATGTATACCACTTGTACAACCGGAGAGCGCGCTGGACTGGGATTTGCAGTGATGCAGTCGTTTATGGATAAGTTAAAAGTGGTCTCTGCACCTGGAAAAGGGACAAGCGTAACCATGGTGAAACGCATTTCACAAAAGGAAACACAGGATCATGAATGAAACTCTGCTGGACCGGGAGGAAATGATTGAACAAAATCTCGGTCTTGTCCACCTATGCGCCCATCGGTTTAAAGGCAGGGGGATTGAATATGATGATTTGTTCCAAGCAGGATGTATGGGGCTTATTAAGGCGACCGATGCGTTTGATGCAAACCGGGGCGTGAAATTTTCTACTTATGCGGTTCCCGTCATTTTGGGGGAAATGAGGAGACTGTTCCGGGATGGTGGAAGTGTAAAAGTGGGGCGCACTTTGAAGGAACAGTCACTGAAAGCCACTCGTATTCGGGAAAATTTTCTGACAAAGGAGGGAAGGGAGCCAACGGTCAGTGAGATTGCTGAAAAACTTGGAACAGATGAGGAGACGGCGGCTATGGCGGTTTCTGCGTCTATTCCTCCTATGTCTTTGACGGAAAATGAGGACGAAGGGGGAGGGCAGTTT
>CALDJI010000314.1 GCA_937901805.1 uncultured Clostridia bacterium
AACCCTGGTATTCCTGAAGCTTATCGAATTTGTACTTTCTTTGGATAAGAACGTCATCGTTATGGTGCCGGAGATCTCCCTGACCCCACAGACCGTCCAGCGGTTCCGGCGTTACTTTGGTTCCCTGGTGGCTGTGCTGCATTCCGGTTTGTCTCTTGGGGAGCGTTTGGACGAGTGGCACAGACTGAAGGAGGGAAAGGCAAGGGTTGCAATTGGAACGCGCTCCGCAGTATTTGCTCCGTTGGAAAACCTGGGGCTTATTATCATGGATGAGGAACAGGAAAGCTCCTACCAGTCGGAATCCTCTCCGCGTTATCATGCGCGGGACGTGGCAAAATACCGCGCTGCCATCGAGGGCGCATTGCTTCTGCTTGGCTCAGCAACCCCGTCGATTGACAGTTTTTACCGTGCAAAAAACGGGATTTATACTCTGCTGACCCTGAAAAACCGTTTTAACCAGAAAAAACTCCCGGATGTCTATGTGGTGGATATGGGAGAAGAAGTGAAAAATGGGAACCGATCCGTTTATAGTTCCGTCCTGCTCGAGGAGCTGCGGTACAACCTTGACCATGGAGAACAGTCCATTTTGCTGCTGAACCGGCGCGGATACCATACCATTGTTGCCTGCGCCCAATGCGGAGAGGTCTGCAAATGCCCGCATTGCAGCATTGCCCTGACCTATCATCAGAAAAACGGTAAGCTGATGTGCCATTACTGCGGATACGTTGCGGATGCAGTGAGCAAGTGCCCTACCTGCGGCAGTGAGTTCGTACAGTATTCCGGGCTTGGGACACAGAAAGCGGAAGAGGAACTTCGGAACTTATTTCCCGAAGCGCGGATTTTACGGATGGATGCGGATACTACAATCTCAAAATTTTCCCATGAAAAGTATTTTAAAGAGTTTGCAGAGGAAAAATATGATATAATGATAGGAACGCAGATGGTGGCGAAGGGTCTGGATTTTGAAAATGTTACGCTGGTCGGCGTTCTCTCCCTGGATCAGGCGTTGTATGCACAGGATTATAAAGCATATGAACGGGCATTTTCCCTGCTCACGCAGGTAATTGGACGCTGTGGGCGCGCTTCCTTGCAGGGACGTGCATTTGTCCAGACCTATACGCCGGACAATCCCATTATTGCCCTTGCGGCGAAACAGGACTATGATCGGTTTTATATACAGGAAATCGCATCGCGCAGGGCGCTGCTGTATCCGCCATTCTGCGATTTGTGTACGGTGGGATTTTCCGGTATTTATGAAGAGGAAGTGCTTCAGGCGGCAGGCGCATTTTCTGAGTTGATAAAGGGACTGAGCGTTTCTTATCCGGATGTGCCGCTGAAAATGCTTGGCCCGGTCAGCGAGCGTATTGTAAAGCTCAACAACAAGTACCGTTACAAGCTGGTCATCAAGTGTAAAAACAACCGGCGGATGCGCAGGCTCCTGTTCGATGCAATAATGGCATTTGAAAAGGAAAAAAGCAGAAAAAATATTTCCCTGTATGTGGACATGAACCAGGAATAAAATAGGAGTGAGACAGATGGCAATTCGAAATATTGTCAAAGAGGGCGACGAAGTCCTTCGCAAGAAATCCCGTGTGGTGGTAAAATTTGACGAACGGCTGCATACTCTGCTTGACGACATGGCCCAGACCATGTATGAAGCGCACGGAGTTGGTTTGGCGGCGCCTCAGGTGGGGATCCTCAAGCGTGTGGTGGTCATTGATGTGGGCGACGGCCTGATTGAACTTGTCAACCCCGTCATCATCGAAGCAAAAGGAAAAAATGAGGGCAGCGAAGGCTGTCTTTCCATTCCAGGGGAATGGGGAATCGTTGTGCGTCCCAACAAAGTTAAGGTGAAAGCACAAAACCGTTATGGTGAAGAAATCATCCTGAAGGGGACGGATTTGCTTGCACGGGCATTCTGCCATGAGATCGACCACCTGGAAGGCATCCTGTTTAAAGATTTGGCAGTCCGGATGGTCGATCCCTCCGAGCTGGAATAGAGGAGGGCGCGCAAATGAACGTGGTTTTTATGGGAACACCGGATTTTGCAACCGGATGTCTGTCCTCTATTCTAGAAGCGGGACATATGGTGAGCGGTGTATTTACCCAGCCAGACAGACCGAAGGGCAGGGGGCATAAACTCGCTTTTTCCCCGGTAAAGGAACTGGCACTGGAGCAAGGGTTGCCTGTTTATCAGCCAAAAGGGTTTAAAAATGGGGAAGCGCTGGAAATTTTAAAACAGCTTGCCCCGGATGTGATTGTTGTGGTGGCCTACGGGCGGATCTTGCCGAAAGCGGTTTTGGATTTGCCGAAATACGGCTGTATCAACGTACATGCTTCCCTGCTGCCGAAATACCGCGGCGCCGGACCGATCCAGTGGGCGGTATTGAATGGCGATAAAGAGACTGGCGTCACCACCATGTATATGGCGGAAGGGCTGGACACAGGCGATATGATTTTCGAAGAGAGCCTTTCCATTGGTGAAAATGAGACGGCGGGTGAGCTGTTTGATCGTCTCGCTGTTCTGGGTGCTTCCCTGATTGTAAAAACATTGCAGGCAGTGGAAGACGGGACAGCCCCGCGCCGGGTACAGGACGACGCGCAGGCCAGTTACGCCCCTATGCTCACAAAGGAAATGTGCGCAGTGGATTTTCATAAAACGGCCAAAGAGATCCATAATCAAGTGAGAGGGCTTTCTCCCTGGCCGGTGGCGACGACCCTGTTCCATGGGAAAGTACTTAAAATCCACTCTGCAAAACTCTGCGAGGGGAAAGGGGGTATCCCCGGAACACTGATGGACGGCAAGCGGCTGATCCTATCTTGCGGGGATGGAAACTGCATTGAGTTCACCTCTGTCCAGCTGGAAGGGGCCAAGCGGGTCGACGGGCTGAGTTTTATCAATGGGCAGAGAATTAAGGCAGGAGTCTGTAATATTGCGGCATAAAAACATGTATAACAGGAGAATCATCGATGTTTTTTGATTACTATTATCTGATTTTAGTCGTACCTGCACTTTTCATTGCCACATGGGCGCAGATCCGTGTGAAATCCACCTATCAAAAATACAATACCTTCTACAATTCCAGAAATCTAACCGCAAGCGAAGCAGCCAGGATGATTCTGGATGCCAATGGTTTGTATGACGTGGCTATCCAGCGGGTAGCCGGGGAACTTTCCGACCACTATGATCCACGGGATCATGTGGTGCGTCTTTCGGATTCCACCTACTCTTCCACTTCGGTTGGGGCCATTGGGGTAGCTGCCCATGAGGTGGGTCATGCAGTGCAGCACGCGACCGGATATTTTCCCATTAAAATCCGCAGTGCCATTATCCCGGTAACCAATATCGGCTCCAAACTGTCGCTTCCGCTCATCATCCTGGGATTTATTTTCCAGTATGGAATTTTAGTGGATATTGGATTGATTTTGTTTTCCACCCTGACGGTATTCCAGCTGGTGACGTTGCCGGTGGAATTTAATGCCAGCAGCCGCGCGATGAAGACGCTGGAGGAAATGAATCTCCTGTATGGAGAGGAACTGGACGGCGCTAAGAAAGTCCTCAGTGCGGCGGCCATGACCTATGTGGCGGCTCTGTTTGTCTCGCTGATGCAGCTGCTGCGCCTGGTATTGATTTTTGGAAGAAGAGGAAGAGACGATTGACTGCGAGGAAATTGACAGTAATTGCATTGCTGAAAATGGAGGACGGTGGATATTCCAATCTGGTGTTTGACGCACTGTGCCGAGAACACTCGCTGCCCAAACAGGAAACTGCATTTGCGGCCGCTCTGTTTTATGGCTGTATAGAGAGAATGCTCACACTGGACGAGATGATCGGACGCTTTTCTTCCGTCCCGGTGGAACGATTGGATTGGGTGATCCACCAGTTGCTACGTATTTCCCTGTACCAGATTTTTTATATGGATACACCGGACAGCGCGGCGGTTAATGAGAGCGTAAAACTTGCGAAACAGGTAGGCAAAGGGCGTTTGTCCGGATTCCTCAACGGGGTTTTGCGCACGGCGCTGCGGAACAGGGATCGTGCCCAGCAGGTTCCGGAAGACCCAGTTGCGGCGCTTAGCTTTACCTATTCCTGCCCCCAGCCGTTGATCCGGATGTGGGACAAACACTATGGCAGGGAGCGCACTGTGCAGATGCTGGAAGCTTCCCTTGGGCAGCCGCCGCTGTTTATCCGGGTAAATACCCTGAAAATCTCTACTCAGGAGCTGATCGAAAAGCTGGCTCAGGAGGGAATCGAGGCGAAAGTCCATCCCACCTTGAATAACTGTTTGCATTTGCTCCATGCCGGGGCAGTGGAAAAGGGCGTTTGTTTTCAGCGTGGCTGGTTTCACGTGCAGGACGCCTCCTCTCAAATTTGTGTGCAGGCACTCGGCGCAAGGCCGGGGGAGCGCATTCTGGATGTATGTGCGGCGCCTGGTGGAAAGAGTTTTACCATTGCACAGGAAATGGAGAATACCGGGGAGCTGCTCTCCTCTGATTTATACGAGCACCGCGCGGCCCTGATCCGGGAGGGATCAAAGCGGCTGGGTATTAAAATTTTGCAGGCACAGGCACGGGATGCATCCGGCTATGATCCGTCCTTGGGATTAGCCGACAGGGTGTTGTGCGACGTCCCCTGCTCTGGATTTGGGATTATCCGGCGGAAACCGGAAATTAAGTATAAAGCGCTGGATGAGGTGAAAAATCTTCCGCAAATCCAGTATAAGATTTTGGAAACTTCTGCAAACTATGTGAAGGCAGGAGGAATTCTGCTGTATTCCACCTGTACGCTTTCCCATCATGAAAATGAAAAAGTGGCCAGCCGCTTTTTGAGGGAACATCCGGAATTCTCCCCTTCCCCTTTTGATGGGGAGGATGCCGGGTTCCCTGGACAGAAGACGTTATTTCCGGATGAAACGCATGATGGGTTCTTTCTACAGAGGTTTATAAAAATGAGGTGATGGAGTGGAAAAACAGGATATCAAATCCCTGACAAGGGAAAAGCTGACGGCTGCCATCACCGGGATGGGTCTGCCCAAATTTCGGGCAGAGCAGATTTTTTCCTGGCTGCATCAGAAAAACGTAAAGAGTTTTGACGAGATGACCAACCTTTCTGCTGCCCTTCGGGAACAGCTTTCCGAACAATTTTACATACCGCAGCTGAAAATTGTGCGAAAGCTTGTCTCCCAGATCGATGGTACGGTTAAGTATCTGTTTGAACTGCCGGATGGGGAGCGTGTGGAAAGCGTGCTGATGCACTATAAGCACGGCAGCAGCCTGTGTATTTCCTCCCAGGCTGGATGCCGGATGGGCTGCCGGTTCTGCGCATCCACGATTGCGGGCTTTACCAGAAATCTCGTACCGAGCGAGCTGCTGGGGCAGATTACCACCGCCTGTGAGGACAGCGGGCAGAGGATCCACAGCATTGTGATGATGGGGATTGGCGAGCCGCTGGACAATTTTGAAAATGTACTGGATTTTCTGAATCTGCTGGAGGATGAAAAGGGATTTGGCATGAGCCACCGCCATGTTTCCCTTTCCACCTGCGGGCTTGTGGATAAAATCCGGGAGCTTTCCGGGAAGAAGCTCCAAATCACGCTTTCTGTTTCCCTGCATGCGCCAAATAACGAACGGCGCGACCAGATTATGCCGGTCAACCGCCGGTATCCGATTGAAGAACTGATCGCAGCATGCCGGGATTATACCAGAATCACCGGGCGGCGTATTTCCTTTGAATACGCGCTGATTGCAGGGGTGACCGATACCGATGAATGCGCTTATCAGCTTGCGAAGCTGTTGAAAGGCATGCTCTGCCACGTCAATCTGATCCCGATCAATGAAATTAGGGAGAGAGATTATAAAAAGAGTTCCAGGGAGAGTATCCGGCGGTTTGCAGGTATTTTGGAAAAGCACAGGCTGACGGTAACGGTACGCAGAAAACTCGGTGCGGATATAGACGCCGCATGCGGACAGCTGAGAAAAGATTCTGCTCAGACAGGGAGGTAATCGTTGTTGAGACGTGCAATAGGACATACGGATAAAGGACGCGTCCGGTTGAAAAATGAAGACGCGTATGACATTGGAAAGTTTGAAGACGGCGCCGTATGGGCAGTGGTCTGTGATGGAATGGGCGGCGTCAATGGCGGAAATGTCGCCAGCATGATCGCAGTGGACGCCATTGCGAAAGCATTTACAAAATCCTATCGGGAGGATGCAGATGCCAATTCCATCCGCTCTATGCTGATGACCGCCTTGGGCGCGGCCAATACCTACGTCTATGAAGCGGCAAAAGAGGATGAAGAGCTCGCTGGGATGGGGACAACGGCGGTTGCCGTTGTGGTCAAGGAGGATACGGCGTTTATTGCGCATGTCGGGGACAGCCGGGCTTATTTGATCCGGGGCGATTCCATTGAACAGGAAACCAGGGATCATTCTATGGTACAGCTGCTGGTGGAACGTGGGGAATTGACTGAAGAAGAAGCGATGACCCATCCAAAGAAAAACTATATTACCCGCGCTGTCGGCGTAGAGGAAGAATTGGATGTGGACTACAATGAAATCCCCTTACAGGATGCGGATGCCATCCTGTTATGTACGGATGGATTGACCAATTGCGTCAGTAAAGAGGAAATTCTTTCGATTATACAGGAAAACGGAGCGCTTGCCAGTCCGGATTTGCTGGTGGAGCAGGCAATCGAACACGGTGGAAACGACAACATAACCGTAGTTGTCATTGCCCAATGATTCGAGCGGAGGAACACAGATGGATAAAATGATTGGTATGAGACTCAAAAACCGCTACGAAATACAGGAACTGATCGGCGTCGGCGGGATGGCGAATGTCTACAAAGCCTTTGATATAATGGAACAGCGTGTAGTCGCTGTGAAAATCTTGAGGGAAGAATTTTTGTCCAACGAGGACTTTGTCCGCCGGTTTAAAAATGAATCCAAGGCGATTGGAGAACTCTCCCATCCGAATATTGTGAAAGTCTATGATGTGATCACAGATGAGCCGATTCAATCCATTGTCATGGAATATGTGGATGGAATCACCCTGAAGGAATACATTGAATATAAAAAAGTCCTTCCTTGGAAAGAGGCCGTGCATTTTACCATCCAGATTCTGCGCGCGTTACAGCATGCGCATGATCATGGGATTGTCCACCGGGATATCAAGCCGCAGAATATCATGCTTCTCTCCGATCGGACAATCAAAGTGATGGATTTTGGGATTGCCCGGTTCTCCCGCAGCGAATCCCAGACCATGACGGATA
>CALDJI010000315.1 GCA_937901805.1 uncultured Clostridia bacterium
TTGCGAGAATATGGCGTTCCACCGAACCGGAATTGACCCCAATCCGGATAGGGATTCCTCTTTGGCGGCAGGGATCCGCAACTAGTTTTACCCGTGCATCCTCCCCGATATTGCCCGGGTTAATACGGATTTTATCCACGCCGGCAGCCGCGGATTCCAGTGCCAGCCGGTAATCAAAGTGAATATCTGCTACCAGGGGGATCTTTACCGCATTTTTAATCGCTTCAACGGTTTTTACCGCCCCCATCTCCGGCACGGCGATGCGGATAATCTGGCATCCTGCTTTTTCCAGGCGCTTTGCCTGCTCCACATTCCCTTCAATATCCAGGGCCGGAACATTGAGCATGGACTGGATAGCAATTTTCTGATTGCCGCCAATGGACAGCCCGCCGATTTTTATTTCCCTCGCCTTTCTGCGTTCTCTCATTTTGCCCTCCTATATTTCAGTCCTGTCACTGGAACAGCTTGACAATATCATTGAACGTTACAACAACAACCAGCAGCATCAAAAGCCCAAAGCCAATCATGTGTACCCAGCCCTCATGCTCTGCTTTTACCGGTTTGCGTCGGATTCCCTCAATCACAAGGAAAACAAGCCGTCCGCCATCCAGCGCCGGGATGGGCAAAAGGTTAAACACGCCGAGATTAACGGTAATAAATACCACCAGCAGAAGCAAGGAACGAACCCCCATGGTAGAAGCTTCCCCAATCGCCGAAGCAACCCCTACTGGTCCAGACAACTGGTTCAGCCCAAACTGCCCTGTTACCAGGTCAATCAAAGAACTCCACACAAGTTTGACAACCGAAAGAGTCCAGCAGGCAGACTGCTTAATCACACCAAAAAAGGTCTTTTCTACTCCAAAGACTTTAAAATCTATATTTGTGCCGGTAACACCATCTCCCAGATCTTCCGTCTGGAAAGTTACGCCGGAAAGCTTTACTTTTTCACCATCGCGTTTGACCACCATATCCACAACGCCGTCCCTGTCCCGGAGAAGTCCGTAGACGATGTCGTTGTCGATAAATACATGGGAACCGTTAATGGAGAGGATTTCATCCCCTTCCTGCAAATACCGGTTACTGACCGCCCCTTCATTGAACTGGGCAATTTTAGTGGTTCCGACCAGATTCATAGTGGATACCAGGATGATCAGCAGGATGAAACCGAGCAGCAGATTCATCAATGCGCCGGCAATCACAACCAAGATTCTTCTCCAGACAGGCTTATTGCAGAACGCCCGTTTGTCCTGACTGGTGCTGTCTTCCCCTTCCATGGCGCAGTAACCGCCTATGGGAAGTAAACGCAGGGAATATTTTGTCTCCCCTTTTTCAAAACCAAAAAGACGAGGACCCATCCCCAGCGCAAACTCATTGACCCGAATCCCCATGGCTTTTGCAACCAGAAAATGCCCCAGTTCATGGATAAAGATTAAAAGCCCAAATACAAGAATGGTAATAAGAATGGTGAGTACAATGTTCAAATTCAAATTCACAACCCATCTGTCAGAATTTTTTAGCCGCATGGGTGCGCACATATTCACGCGCTGCCCTATCCGCCTCCAGAATTTCCGCCAAAGTATACTCCTCAACCTGTTTTTGTTCCCTCATTGCCTCGTCAACCAGGGTGAAAATATCGGTAAATCCGATTTGATTATCCAAAAACAGGCGCACCGCTTCCTCATTTGCTCCGTTTGCCGCACAGGGGTAGAGTCCTCCGCGCCGGATCGCCTCCCGGCAGGTTTTCAACAAGGGGAAAGTCTCTTCATCCGGCGCATAAAAGGTAAGCCTCCCGTAATCGGTCAAATGCAGCCTTCCCACCGGGCAGGCCGTCCTTTCCGGATAGGTCAGCGCATATTGAATTGGGATTTTCATATCCGGCACTCCCAGCTGTCCTATCACAGAAAAATCCTCATACTCGATGAGGGAATGCACCACACTTTCCCGGTGTATCACAATTTCAATCTGTTCCGGCCGGACGTCAAACAGCCAGACAGCTTCGATCAGCTCCAGCCCCTTATTCATCATACTGGCAGAATCAATGGTAATTTTCGCACCCATATCCCAGTTTGGGTGTTTCAGTGCGTCTT
>CALDJI010000316.1 GCA_937901805.1 uncultured Clostridia bacterium
GCCGCAGACCCGTGAGCACATCCTGCTCTCCCGTCAGGTAGGCGTTCCGTATATCGTTGTTTTCATGAATAAAGCGGATCAGGTTGATGATCCTGAGCTGCTTGAACTCGTTGAGATGGAAATCCGTGAACTCCTCACTGAGTATGAGTTCCCTGGCGATGATATTCCTATCATCAAAGGTTCTGCTCTCCAGGCCCTGGAAGCTCCGGACGATCTGAGCAACCCTGCATATGCTCCGATCCTTGAGCTCATGGATGCTGTTGACGAGTACATCCCGACTCCGGAACGTAAGGCTGATCTCCCGTTCCTGATGCCGGTTGAGGACGTCTTCACCATCACCGGCCGTGGTACCGTTGCTACTGGTAGAGTTGAGCGTGGACAGCTCAAAACTTCTGATGAGGTTGAGATCGTTGGTCTTTCTGAAGAGAAGAAGAAGACCGTTGTTACCGGTATCGAGATGTTCCGTAAGATCCTTGACTATGCTGAGGCTGGCGACAACATCGGCGCTCTGCTCCGTGGTATCCAGCGTACAGAGATCGAGCGTGGACAGGTTCTCTGCAAACCGGGCTCCATCCATCCGCATACCAAATTCCATGGTTCTGTCTACGTTCTGAAGAAGGAAGAGGGCGGCCGTCATACTCCGTTCTTCAACAACTATAGACCGCAGTTCTATTTCAGAACCACCGACGTTACCGGCGTCATCACCCTGCCGGAAGGCACCGAGATGTGCATGCCTGGTGATAACGTTGAAATGGACGTTGAGTTGATTACCCCTATCGCTATCGAAGAAGGTCTCCGTTTCGCTATCCGCGAGGGCGGCCGTACCGTTGGTTCTGGCGTCGTTACCAAGATCAACGAGTAATTTTTGCATGACAGATTGGAAAAGGCCAGGGAATTTATTCCCTGGCCTTTTTTACAGAAAACTTTTGAAGTAAAAAACAGGGTTGCTTTAAGCAGCCCTGTTTTTTTGCGCACTAGCTTATTTTACAGCATTCAAAAGAGCCTGAACTCGATCGGTCCGTTCCCATTTGACAAGAAGTTCTTCTCTCCCCATATGGCCATAAGCGGCGAGTTTTTGGTAAATTGGACGGCGCAGATCCAAATCTCGAATAATCGAGGAAGGACGTAAATCAAAAACCTGGTTAACCGCAGCCGCCAGAGCCTCGTCCGAGACCGTTCCGGTTCCGTAGGTATTGACATATACCGATACCGGATAGGCTACGCCAATCGCATAGGCCAGCTGGATTTCACAGCGTTTTGCAAGCCCTGCGGCGACGATATTCTTTGCAACATAGCGCGCTGCATAGGCGGCGGAACGATCCACTTTGGAAGGGTCTTTTCCGGAGAAAGCCCCGCCTCCATGGCTTGCAGTTCCGCCATAGGTGTCCACAATGATTTTCCGTCCGGTCAGACCGCTGTCTCCCTGCGGGCCGCCAATAACGAACCGTCCGGTTGGGTTGACATAGATTTTTGTGTTCTCATCCATCATGGCAGGGTCGATAGTTGGTTTGATGACATGTTCAATGATATCTTTCCGGATCGTTTCCAGAGAAACCTCCGTGCCATGCTGAGAGGAGATGACAACTGTTTCAATGCGTACCGGTTTATCGTCCTCATATTCCACAGTTACCTGGCTTTTGCCATCCGGACGCAGATAATTCAAAGTTCCGTTTTTTCGTACTTCCGTCAGCCGTTTTGCAAGCTTATGCGCCAGGGAGATCGGAAGCGGCATCAGTTCCGGGGTTTCGTCACAGGCATAGCCGAACATCATCCCCTGGTCGCCGGCTCCCTGATCATTTTCATCGCTGTCCATACCCTCTTTGACCTCCAGAGCTTTATCGACACCCATTGCAATATCGGGAGATTGTTCGTCAATGGATGTGATGACAGCGCAGGTATCGCAGTCGAACCCAAATTTTGCACGGTCATATCCAATTTCCCGGATCACATTACGGGCAATTTTGGGAATATCCACATAGCATTTGGTTGTAATTTCTCCCATGATGTTGACAAGGCCTGTAGTGACCGTTGTTTCGCATGCGACACGGGCATAAGGGTCTTTCGCAAGAATGGCGTCTAAAACCGCGTCTGAAATCTGGTCGCAGATTTTATCAGGATGTCCTTCCGTTACAGATTCCGATGTAAAAAAGCGTTTCATAATCTTCGTCCTCTCTATTGATTTGTGTGTTTGTTTGCAAAAAGAAAAACGTCTCAGAAATGAGACGCTTTGTTGCAAAATTGGCTTCCTCATCTCTCGTTTTACCGCTGGAATTAGCAGCTTGTCTCGTAAAGTAACAGGTTGCCGGGTTTCGTAGGGCCAGTCCCTCCACCGCTCTTGATAAGGTATTTTATTGTCTTTTCTATTATAGCGGGGTTTACCGGAGATGTCAACGACAATTTTTGACTTTATGCGCCCAAATGGCGCAGAATCGGAGTCCGTTCCAAAGCTTTGAAAAGGACTGCCGCAAAAATAGAATTTGCAGCAATCTTAATCAGGTTAAAAGGGATAATACATGGCCAGAGAAGTGAAATTACCGC
>CALDJI010000317.1 GCA_937901805.1 uncultured Clostridia bacterium
TCATCCACAATCAGTATTTTATTAATTTTTCGTTTTTCATACATGATTCTTTTCCGTACCCTCTCAAAAGATGCCCCTAAGTATATCCCTTTTATTTAAGAAAAACTGCACGAAAAAAATAAATCTCCCCCTGCATAATTTCTGATATATTGAGTTTATCATAAACTCCTTTGATTGTACACATGGATTTCTATTCGGTTCGTCCAAATTCAGACATCCGCATCGAAACGTTCTTCTGGACTGTCCGTTTCTGGGAAAAAACGCAAAATTCCTCTTCCAACAGCAAAAAGCTTTCTTCTCCAAACTGTTTCGTATGGAATACCATACGCCATTCTACATCCTCCCGAACCGGCTCGAAATGCAGTGCCGAATATGCAGTGCGCAGATAACTGCGGGAATCATCCCCCATTATCATTTCCGCAGAGCCGGATGCTCCGCCAATAATACAGATCGCCTGTTTCGCTTTAGGATAAAAGGCATTTTCCTCTGGTTGCTTTTCCAGAGGCTGATCTCCCTCATCGCAGTCAAAAATCGTGAT
Source organism: uncultured Clostridia bacterium (assembly GCA_937901805.1). Classification (GTDB taxonomy): domain Bacteria; phylum Bacillota; class Clostridia; order Oscillospirales; family Ruminococcaceae; genus Pseudoruminococcus_B. The sequence continues at coordinate 539 of CALDJI010000317.1, forward strand.
TCTATTCTCCGCTTCCGGTGATATCCGGTAGTTCATAACCATACAGTTCGTCGGATAAATCCAGCGCTTTGAACCAAAGCTGTCCCGTGAAAGAATTTCCTGCTCCATGCTCTCCACTGTCAAAGTATGAGACATTTTGCTGACCGGATTGTAAAACAGAAACGATTCCCCCGGTTCGTGAAGCTTAAAATGAGGTCCCGGAATCCGAACCGACTGCTGCTCCATTGTAACAGACAGTGTCTTAATTACCGGACGGCGTCTTCCAGCCCAGGGAAATGCATTCCGGCAAATAACCCAGCCGCAGTCATAATCCAAACCATAATGATCCATAGCCCATTTCGTTTCCAAATCCTGCATGCACCTTTCCGGCAAACAGGGATTATAGCACACAGAACAGCCATGAGATGTCAAAAGCTCCTTTCCGTTTAAAAGGATATGCGGAGTAAAATGGAAACAGAGGGGATTGTCCAGCTCTATCTGCAGCTGCTGCTCACGAGTAAAATCCTCCCTAAAATCATTGTCTGAACTCAAACTCCATTTTTCCATAAAACCACGAATCCGTTCTATATCTGCCTGCATACAAAAATCTATTACCAATCCCTTGCTGCATGAGTAAACAGACGGAATGACCCAGTGATATCCAGCCCAGTCCAACTCCTTATGGATCCTGATTTCTTTTCCTGCATGCGCTCTTCCATGATGTCCCCAAAAGTTTCCGTCAAAATAAACCTTCCATTCCGGAAAAGCGATTTCTGCGGAAGGATTCCGGTCAATATCATAGTAATCCTCCGTGTATTTAATCCTGCTGTAGTCAAAATCAGACTGAAGCTTTCTGATATATTCCCACGTCTGCTCCATCGGCGTCAGCTTCATGGCTTTTGCAAGCTCCTTCAGGGTCTTCTCTCCCTCTCCTGCTGCTGGATTTTTCAAAAGAAAGGCCTCAAATTCTTCCCTGCTCCACCTCCACGCCTGTTCCAGGGCTGCCTCATTGCCGCAGGCAAGGAGCAGGCGCAGAAAATCCGAAAAATCCTTCGCCAGCGGATGTACATAGCTCTGGGATTCATTCATTGGATTAACAGAAAAAACCATTCCGCCAAAACCGCGAATGAAGCAAAAATGAATGCCGTCCGTTCCTGCCCAGCCAAAAACAGACGCGCCTTTTGGCGTACAGAAGTACTGCGTATTCTCCCTGCAGCATTCAATTCCCACAGCGGCTAAGTCCATGCCGCTTCGCAGGAATTTTTCATATGTTTTGTCCATTTAGTCCTCCTTGTATCATCTGCTGTTTTCACTTCACTGACACGCTCAAAGCATTCTTCCCAGAATCCATTCGCTATCTAAAAATCAAATACAGTGCAAGGAAAAAAAGAAGCAGACTACCCCATTGCATTGTAACAAGCAGAGTGATCAACATCACAAGCAACAAAATCCCAACCAAAAGAATAATCCCATTCATTTATTCCTTACTCTCCGTCCCCATCATTTTCTGTTCTTACCTGTCGTCCGTATTTTTCCCCATCGCCTGGGCAATCTGCCTTATAGCCATATCTATATAGAGATACACCCCGTCCCGATCGCAGTGGTACAGGTTGGAATAACTCGTACTCTCATTGGGAGCGATAGGATTGGGTTCTACCACCTCAGTAGCCTCCAGCAATCCGACACCCAGCTCTGCAGCGGCAGTAAGAGCCTTTTTCAGTACCGCAAGCTGCCCGTCACACCAAAGCTCTTCCA
>CALDJI010000318.1 GCA_937901805.1 uncultured Clostridia bacterium
CCGCTTGACAAGAAAAACAACGAGGGATGAAGCCGTCGAGACACTCAAAAAAATTTTACAGGATGAAAGCTCGACAGAAGAACAGAAAAATGAAGCGACCGTCAAAGCAAGCGCGTTATCCGACAATATTGAAACGGAAGGGACAATTGAAAACCTTGTCAAGGCAAAAGGATTTGAGGATTGTCTGGCTTACGTTGATGAAGATGGGGCAAATGTAGTAGTGAAAACCCAGGGATTGGACGAAGCACAGGCGGCGCAAATAGCGGATATTATTGTAAGTGAAACCAATCTGAAAATGGAAAATATTTCAATTGTTGAAAAGCCATAGAGCAGACGGGCATTCTGAAAATCGGAATGCCCGCTTTTTGTGCACCGAACAGCTGATATCGACAAAAATCGACGGCATAAAAATGATATAGTCGATTTTTGAGGGACGAAAACGGATTTGTTTTTCCAAATTGCATGGTATAGTTAAATAAATGGAAAATATGTGAAGAAAAACTGTTTTTTTCTATATAATTTTTTGGAATCATTATCGCGATTTTTACAGTTTTTCATGGGAAAGTCGATAATAAAAACACTATAAAAGCACTACTATATTGGCGCTAATATGTTGCGGTTGAATCAGAAAACGTAATTTTTTATCATAGTGACAGGGGAATTATATGGAACTCAAGGAATCAATTGGTAGAAATATTGTGAAAAAACGCGAAAAAGAGAATATGACCCAACAGTCCTTGGCTTCTAAGTCAGGTCTCAGCATTTCGTACCTGCGTCAGATTGAACATGGGGCAGCTAATATCACACTTGACGTTTTAGAAAGAATTTCATTTGGTTTGGGCACATCGGTCGATGACCTGATGCACGCAGATACTACAGGGGAACAGGATCCTGACATCATCAACTAAATATCAGGGAGAGATACTATGTACCGTATCATTGCGCGCCAGTATATGTTTCAAGGGATTTGTTATCTTGGTTATGGGATTTCCTGCCCCTACAGGGAAATGGAAGATATCACCACGGATTATTATCGGCTGTTTCGGCTGGTGAAACTCTGCAATGAATTGGAATTGGATCCGATTCACTTGGACGATGTGGTAGAGGATTTTCTCAGCGAATGGGAGCGATGTTAATCAATGCCCTGAGAATCATAATTTTTTGCTGCTTTCCCTGTTTTTTTAAGGGAACCCTCCCCTCCTATTTTTTGATTTTTCGCGACTTTTTTCCGGATTTTCGTTAGAATAAAAATGAAAATTCTCTGTTTTTTCGGAAAGAAGGAATAAAAATTGGGTACCGGGAGCCAATGGATTGAAAAAAAGCAGGCAGTCCGTATTTACTTCTGAAACAGGGTTTGCTCGGGGATTATCAGTTCCATGGCAAAGCCGGGATTCTCTCCTATCTTCAGCGGGTAGGGTGTATCCAGTTTGATCCCATCGATGTATGCGGGAAAAATCCGGAGCTGGTCTTACAGGCAAGGGTACAGGGATTGAAAAAAGAAATGCTGCCTGAGATTCTTTATGAAGATCGGGCGGCTGTGGATTATTTTGATAAACAGTTGTCCATTCTGTCTGCTGGCGATTGGAAATATTTTTCACGTACCATGCGGAGGTTTCAAGAATATTTCGCAGGCAGGGAAGATATCAGCTCCGCTTTTGCAATCATCCGTCGGGCGCTTTTACACAGAGACTTCCTCGGCTCCAGGGATCTGTCCCTGGATCAAAAGGTGGATTGGCCTTGGGCGCCGACCAAGTTATCCCGTGCTGCTCTAGAGGGGCTCTATTTTTGCGGAGAACTTGCCATTCACCATAAAGAGGGAAATCTGAAGTACTATGCTCCTGCAGAACGCCTGCTGCCTCATGATATTTTACAGCAGCAGGATCCCTTTTCCAGCGAGCAGGAGTTTTTAACATGGAGGGTTTTTCGGAGAATTGGCGCGGTAGGTCTGTTATGGAATGCTGACAGCGACGCTTTTTTAGGAATCGATGGTTTAAAAGCCGCCCAGAGGGAACAGGCGTTTCAAACACTTGTATGGAGCGAACAGATCCTTCCGATTCGGGTAGAAGGGATTGGAAAGCCCCTGTATCTGCAAAAATCGGATCTTCCTTTCTTGGAAGAAGCCTGTTCAAACAAGTACTTTCGGCACAGGACAGAATTGATTGCCCCTTTGGACTGCCTGATGTGGGACAGGAAACTGATACAGGCATTATTCGGCTTTACTTACAGGTGGGAAATATATACCCCGGTTTCCTTGCGGCAGTTTGGATACTATGTCCTCCCGATTCTGGATGGGGTACGCCTGGCGGGAAGACTGGGGCTGTCTGCAACCGGAAGGAAGAGACGCTGTTTATCAAAAATATCTGGTGGGAGCAGAAAGTTCGGAAATCCGAGCGACTGCGTCTGTCCCTGCACCATTGTCTGGAACGGCTGAAAAAATTCCATAATATGAGACATCTCCTTTATTCGGACGCCGCAAAAAACAATCTATGAGAGAAAACATCCTATCCATTTTTATGGATAGGATGTTTTTATGAGCAGGGGAAGCTGTCTGGCAACAAAGGAAATCTGCCTGGGTATTGGACGAGAGAAATAGGGACGGTTATGTGACTTTGCAGGGAAATATCCTGCCATTTGTATTTACAGACTATCAAACCGGAAAAATAGATACAAAAAATTTCAAGATACCTATGTCGAGAAACCCGCCGATTCCATAAGCAGCAAGTTGGAAGAACGGTTTTCGTACCTGTAATGAAAACGGTAGGACATAAAAAATCCAGAAAAATCGGTTTATAGAATGTGAGCAGAATACGGCTGAAAAACCCCGGAGACACCCAGAAAGGATTCTTTGGACAGTGCATCCGGCGGATTAACCGGTTCGTCGGAATAGGGAAAGGACAGGGGGCCGACAAAGCAGCCGGAGTCAAGCCTCGATCCCTATCCCATTGATTTAATCGGACAATTCCGCTGTCATACAGTTTCCAGCTGTATGAATCGTTGGAATTTGATCCTTCCCGTTAAAAGAGGCTTAACTGCAGCGGGGATTCCGTTTCTTTTGGTTTTGCAGCCCGTTCTTTCCTATAGCACTGGGCGGGGATCTCGTCCAGGAACGGGGATGGTTCCTGGGAGGTCAGCAGGAGAAGTTCCTCCTTTGCCCGTGTCATTCCAACGAAGAAAAGGCGGCGTTCCTCCTGGATATCGGCTTTTCTATGTTCCGAATCGTAAGGGAGCACACCCTGATTTATCCCGCAGAGAAAGACAACCGGAAATTCCAGTCCTTTTGCCCCATGCAGTGTCATAAGTGTGACGGCTCCTGCGGCATAGGATTTTGTTCCGCTGCAGCGGATATCGCTTTCCTCGCCCAGAGCCATGGCCAACAGGAATTCCTCCATTGTTTTATAAAATACGGAGGCAGAACGCAGGCGGGTGAAGGAATCGTCCCTGCTCAAACCGTATTCTTTTGCAAAAGCATCCAGGAGTTTTCGCGGGCGTTCATGGAGTCTGGGAAGAAACTTGACGACAGCGTCCAGAAACTGTGAGAGATATCCCGTAGATTCCCACTCTGTTTTCAGGCATTCAAGACGTTCAGGTAAGGGAAGCACCTGCCAGGCGTCCCACTGTTTTGCAGCGCTTTCGCACAGATCGGGCTGGCACGCAAAGAGAAGCTGAAGGGATACAAAAAGAGCAAAGAAATCCTCCGGATGTGTCAGAAACCGGAAAAAGCCAACAACCCCGCGCACGCAGGGGGCGGATAAAAAGTCGTCCCTGCCGGCAATAACACAGGGGATTCCCTCCTGTCTCAGGCATTTTTCCAGCAGATCTGCCTGCCGGTGAGTCCGGTACAAAACGGCAATTTCAGAAAATTCCCGCGGTTTGTCCACGGCGTCTGTGACGAGCAAATCCTGTGCGCTGAGCATGTCCATGCCCCCGGTCATGCGCGCAATTTCTTTTGCGGTAAAGATTGCCTCGGAAAGAGGAGAGGGGGCAGTTACCATCCGGACAGCTCCCTCTGCGGCATTGGCGGACAAATTCCGTTTTCCTCCGGGATTGCAGGAGATGACAGGCAGGGCGCATTCCAAAATCTGCGGAGCAGAGCGGTAATTTTCT
>CALDJI010000319.1 GCA_937901805.1 uncultured Clostridia bacterium
CCGCTGCATATACTCCATTGCAGATCTGCATGCCATTACAGTGCGCCAGGATCCGCAAAAACTCCGCAAGCAGATTCTCGACTGTTTTGCGTTAATCCTGGCCTGCGGGGTAGATCCGGAAAAATCCATCACCTTTATCCAGAGCCATGCCCGCACCCATGCGGAACTTGCATGGGTCCTGGACTGCTATACCCAGTTTGGGGAATTGTCCCGTATGACACAGTTTAAGGATAAGTCTGCAAAGCACCCGGAGAATGTCAACGCCGGGTTATTCACCTATCCTTCTCTGATGGCGGCGGATATTCTGATTTACCAGACCGATCTGGTTCCGGTGGGGGCAGATCAGAAGCAGCATCTGGAACTTGCCCGGAATGTTGCGCAGCGTTTCAATGGGGTATATGGAAATGTATTCAAAGTACCGGAGGGCTATATCCCGAAAGAGGGTGCACGGATTATGTCCCTGGCAGATCCGACGAAAAAGATGTCCAAATCCGATGAGAATCCGAACGGCTTTATCTCCATTTTGGATGAGCCGGACGCCATTATCCGTAAATTTAAACGCGCAGTGACGGATTCCGAAATGACGGTACGGTACGCTGAAGGCAAAGACGGCATCAACAATCTGATGACCATCTACGCGACAGTGACTGGGAAGTCCATGGAGGAAATTGAGCGGGAGTTTGACGGAAAGGGATACGGCGATTTCAAGCTCGCGGTCGGCGAGGCGGTTGCCGATCATTTGAAGCCTGTGCGCGAGGAGTTCAAACGCCTGTCTGCCGATAAGGCTTATCTGGAGGGGATTTATACCGAGGGAGCAAAAAAAGCCCACTCTATTTCCTCGAGAACACTGGAAAAAGTTTATAAAAAGGTTGGCTTTGTTAAATGCCCCTTTTAGTGCCGGGAAGAAGGCCCTTAGGGCCTTCTTTTTTGATAGAAAAGGATTTCAAACAATCCGGGGTTGTGCTATAGTGGAAGAAAAGGAGGAATGTCTTATGGCAAATGAAATGGTAAAAGGCTGTGGATTCACCCACATCTGCCTGTTCGTCAGCAATTATGAAACATCGCATCGTTTCTACTGTGAAGGCCTTGGCATGAAGGAAACCGCCGCTTGGGGGCAGCCCGGTTCCAGAGCCTGTATGCTTGACCTGGGAGATGGCAATTGTATTGAGATGTTTGAGGCCAAAAGCAGCCATGAGGAGCATAACCCATGGGAAGCGGGTACATGGGGACATCTTGCCCTGCGTACGGAAGATGTCCAGGGAGCCTTTGATGCGGCAATTCTCGCGGGTGCAAAGGAAAAAACGGCCCCCAATAAGACTGCACTTAGCACAGTTCCGCCTATCCCTATTGAAATCGCTTTTGTCTACGGACCCGATAGAGAGGAAATTGAATTTTTCAAATTCCTATAATCCCATACAAAAGAGGGCGGAAGTAAATGCTTCCGCCCTCTTTTGTATGGGATTCCTCCAGTTCTTTCCAAATCTGCATAAACCATTCTCTCGAAGTGCAATTTGGACGTTTTTATTCATTCTTTCCCGGCATACAGGATTCCTGCATGGAAAACTTTCATCCCAACAGCCGTACCGATTGCTTAGAATGGCAAATCCATTTCATAATAAAAATTTAAAAGCTGCCGAAGAAAATGTTCGGCAGCTTTTTTTACTTTGATATACCTGTTTCAGAGGTATCTTCCATCAGTTGGACTGTAATTTGAAGCGTCTGGCTGGTATTATTCTGTCCTGTGCGGTATACCTCCAGAGTAACAGAATCTCCCGGCTTATGCGTTGAAATCTGATTGCTCAAATCCTCATAGGCTGTGATCTCTTTTTCATCCACGCGAATGATGATATCGCCTGCAATCAGCCCCTGCTGATAGGCGTCGCTCGTTTTCTCCACCGAGATAACCATTGCACCAGTGGGAATATTATTGAGTTTGGCAAGGACGCTGTCGATCATCCGTACCTCCACACCGAGCCGGACACGTCCCTGCACTTCACCGTAAGACTTGAGATCCTCAATAATTGGCTTTGCATCATTGATAGGAATGGCAAATCCAATCCCCTCATAATCCGTTGCAGCAATTTTAGAGGAATTGATCCCTACCACATATCCATATTCATTGACCAGGGCGCCGCCGGAGTTTCCCGGATTAATAGCCGCATCGGTCTGAATACATTCCATAGAACTACCCAAATTCGTCTCCACCGTACGGTTCAGCCCGGACACAATCCCTTTCGAAACACTGTTGGACAAACCGCCTGGATTTCCAATAGCAATGACATCCTCCCCTATTTCCAACTGGTCAGAGTTTCCCAGCTTGGCAGGCGTCAGGTTGGAAGCGCTGATTTTGAGCACCGCCACATCGGATTTCGTATCCGTCCCCACAATTTTGGCAGTGTATTCTTCTCCATTATAGAGGACGACCTTCACCCCATCCGCATCTGCAACGACATGGGCGTTTGTAACAATATATCCGTCTGTATCCAAGATAATACCGGAGCCCTGACCCGCAGCAACGTAAGGTCTGGATTTCTGATACTGTACAACCCCCACCACAGAGGGCAGTACATTTTTGGATATCTGCTTCGTGCTTAATACCCCTCCCGAATTGTTCTCTTCCGCTGTGTCAGGGTTATCATAGAGTTTCAGATCGGAAGAAGAGGAAACGGATTGGGAACTGGTATTGGATAATGGATTTTCTGCAAATAAGCTCCACAGTCCATAGCATGCAAATGCCATCATCCCAACCACAAAAACACCGCCAAGAACCATGGCAAACGCACGCATTCCCCGGTTCCGCTTTCCGGTGCGGCGGGACTGCCGGCTGGCATTCTCATATTCTGCAAAATTCCATTGGTATTCCTCTTGCGGAGATTGTTTCTCCCTATTTGAGGAATAGCTGTAATATTCATAAGTAGGACGGCCGTGATCCTGTCCTTTTTGATTCGGATCCCCCTGCGGGCCATATTGATTCATAAAATTCGATTCCTCCTAAAGAGTATGATCGTTTTGATCAGGAAGAGAAGGCGTCTCCTGCTTTTTATCCTCCAAAACAGACAACTCTGTCTCCCGTGGGCGTCTGAGCGCCGTACGCTCCGGTTTTGCAGAGGGGAGCGTAAAAGCAAATTCCGCATACTCCCCTTCCGTACTGCGCACCATAATATCCCCGGAATGCAGGTTGATGATGGATTTTACAATATAAAGCCCAAGCCCAACGCCAGTTTTATCCAGGCTCCGGGATTTATCCGATTTGTAAAAACGGTCGAAAATATGGGCAATCTCTTCTTTGGAAATCCCCTGTCCACTGTTTTTGATGCTGACGAACACCCTGTGCCCGTCGTCATGACAGGTAAATTCCAGATAGCCGCCATCATTGACAAATTTGACGGCATTTTCTACCAGATTATAGATCACCTGGTGGATCAAATCAGGATCTGCTTCCACATAAAATTTTTCTGTGCTCAGCCCGCGCACTTCCAGCTGTTTCTCCTCAATACGCTGCTCAAATGTGAATAAGACGTTCAAAATCGTCTCATTCAAATCAAATCGGACGGGGGAAATTTTCATTTCTCCTGCCTCAATCCTTGCAATATTGAGCATGGAACGCACCAAACGGGACAGACGTTTTACCTCCTGCGAGACAATCTTGAGGTAGTGATCCCTCTTATCTTCCGGAATCGTCCCGTCTAAAATCCCATCAATAAATCCGCTGATTGTCGTCATCGGAGTTTTTAATTCATGGGAGACATTGGCAATAAAACTCCGGCGCATAGATTCCAGCGTAGACAGGGAGTTTGCCATATTATTAAAGGCAATGGCAAGCTGACCCATTTCGTCAAACTGGGAAACCTGAACCCGCCTGGAAAAGTCCCCCTTCCCAAAGTCCTGTGCAGCTTTTGCCATCACCCGAAGCGGTTTGACCATGTTCCGGGTGATAAAATATATGATGACGCAGGAAAGCAATAGTACTGCGCAGGCAGATACGACAAACATCTTGAGCATTTCAGAGAGAAACACCGCCAATGAATCTGCTGAGGAAGAGGAAAAGACTGCACCAATATAAGTCCCGTCAATTACAACCGGAAGCCCAACAGTATAGTATTGACCTCCGTAAATCCCGCCCAAATTACCAAGTTCGGAAAATTCCTGGCCGTTTTTCACCTGGTTCATCACGTTTTCCGGAATCAGATAGGTCTTATGCGGACAGTCTGTCTGCTGAGTGCAGTATAAGGTCTGCCCTTTGGTGTTTACAAAAAAGATATCAGCATCTGTCGCCTTGCTCAAAATACTGAAGCCCGGCGCCATGATAGAACTGTCCAGTTTATCCTGTCCATTATCCTGTATAACGCTTTGCTGGGTAAGTGCCACTGCGTGCTGGACATTCCTTTCCAGTGTATTTTGGCGATCCATTTTAAAATACTGAGCCGCAAAGGCCAGAAACAATGCGCCCAGCACGGTGATGCTGACAATAATCATTGCCGCACAGGCGGTAAAATATTTCGTAAATAGGCTTTTCTGCATGGATAATCCTGCCCCGTTTTCCCAAAAGGCCGGCAAAATTGCCGGCCTTTCCTCTGATTTTATTCTTTCACTTCAAATTTGTAGCCAACGCCCCAAACAGTTTTAAGCGACCACTGGTCGGATACCCCTTCCAGCTTTTCCCTCAGGCGTTTGACGTGGACATCTACCGTCCTGGAATCCCCGTAATATTCGAAGCCCCATACCTCATCGAGCAGCTGATCACGGGTATACACCCGATTCGGGTTGCTTGCCAGATGGTAAAGAAGCTCCAGTTCCTTTGGCGGCGTATCCACCTGCTTACCGTCCACCCGCAGTTCATACCGGGTCATATTGACAATCAGCCTGTCATACCGGACTTCTTTTATATCATTTTTGTCCTGTGCGGAAGTGGAACGGCGCAAAACCGCTTTGACACGTGCCACAATTTCTTTTGTGTCAAATGGTTTCACCACATAATCATCGGCACCGAGTTCCAGACCGAGTACCTTGTCAAACGTCTCGCCCTTTGCAGTAAGCATGATGATCGGACAATTGGAAGTTTTCCGAATTTCCCTGCAGACCTGCCACCCATCCAATTTCGGCATCATGACATCCAGAATCATCAAATCCGGATTTTCCGAAGGGAATTTATCGACTGCCTGCTGCCCATCATAGGCCAGTGCAACCGTGTACCCCTCTTTTTCCAAATACAGTCTCAGCAATTCACAAATATTGGTATCATCATCAACGACCATTATCTTTCCTGTCGACATATTTACTCCCCCCAAAGCGTTTCATTCTCCCAGGTGCACAGATAAGCACCATGCTGTATCCATTATAAAACATTTGGGCGGCGAATGGTTAAAATTTTATAAACCTTTTTTCGACAAATCCTGATTTTCTGCCAAGTTCTCCTCTTTACGGAAAGAGAAAATCACAGTATAATAAAATTTGTATGCCCGTCAGATAATAACTGAAATCATTCTGGAAAGGATGTCAATAGATGAAACTTGGAATTGTAGGATTACCAAACGTGGGGAAAAGTACCCTGTTCAATGCAATTACCAATGCAGGGGCGGAATCTGCCAACTACCCCTTCTGCACAATCGAGCCAAATGTAGGAATGGTCACCGTCCCGGATGAACGGCTGGACGCCCTGGCAAAAATGTACGATCCGGATAAATACACTCCCGCTGTTATCGAATTTGTCGACATTGCCGGCCTGGTAAAAGGCGCCTCCAAAGGAGAAGGGCTGGGAAACAAATTCCTTGCCAATATCCGTGAAGTCGATGCTATTGTACATGTCGTACGCTGTTTTGAAGACCCCAACATCATCCATGTTGATGGAGAAATTGGACCAAAGCGCGACATTGAAACCATTAACCTGGAGCTGATTTTCTCCGATATCGATATTCTGGAAAGAAAAATTGACCGGACAGCCAAACTGGCCAAAGGGGATAAAAAATATCTTTCGGAAGTGGAATTTCTTAAAAAACTCAAAGAGTTTATGGAAGAAGGAAAATCTGCACGTTCTTATCCCTTTACGGATGAAGAAAAAGAAATGCTCATCGACACCCCGCTGCTCTCCAACAAACCTGTGATCTACGCCTGCAACATGTCGGAAGAGGATTTTTCTTCCGGGATTGAAAGCAACCGGTTTGTCAAGGAAGTTGAGGAGATTGCCAGTGAGGAGCATGCCGGCGTTCTCCCCATCTGCGCCAGATTGGAAGAGGAAATTTCCGATATGTCTGCAGAGGACAAGACTATGTTCCTGGAGGACTTGGGACTGCATGAATCCGGACTTGACCGCCTGATCAAGGAGTGCTATTCCCTGCTGGGGCTGATTTCCTACCTGACTGCGGGCAAACCGGAAGTACGCGCCTGGACTATCAAAAAGGGGACAAAAGCGCCTCAGGCCGCAGGAAAAATCCATTCTGATTTTGAAAAGGGCTTTATCCGCGCAGAGGTTATCTCCTTTGACGATCTGATGGCGTGCGGCAGTATGGCTGCGGCAAAAGAAAAAGGGCTGGTCCGCCTGGAAGGCAAAGAATACATTATGCAGGATGGGGATATTGTCCTGTTCCGCTTTAATGTATAAGTTGACAAACAGCATATCAGCGGGCAGGGTTTCCTGTCCGCTGATTTTCTGAAACGACAAATGATTTTATTCAGAAACAACGTATAGAAAAGGAGAATCACTAATGAATGTAGGATTTATTGGTTTTGGAAATATGGCCTGCGCTATCGCGGATGGGTTTCTGCGCGCAAAAGCCCTGCCCGCAGAGCAAATTTTTGCCTGTGCAAAAAACTGGGAAAAATTATGTCAAAACGCCTCTATCCGCGGCATTCATGCCTGTCAGGATACCGGAGAAGTTCTGGACCACAGCGATCTGCTCATCATTGCCGTCAAACCCTATCAGGTGAAAGAAGTTCTCTCCCCCCATTTTCAAAAGCTTCAGGGGAAAATCCTTGTTTCGGTCGCGGCAGGCATGACCTTTGAACGGTATGAAGAATTCTTACCCAAAGGAACCCACCATATCAGCACCATCCCTAATACACCCGTTTCTGTATGCGAAGGGGTAATCGCCTGTGAACAGCGGCACTCTTTGACATCGGATGAATATGAACAGTTCATCTCCCTGTTTTCAAAAATCGGACTTGTTCAGCCTGTAGAAACCCATCTGCTCTCCGTTGCAGGCACAGTGGCGGGATGCGGTCCCGCATTTGCCGCGATGTTCCTGGAAGCCCTTTCCGACGCAGGGGTAAAACACGGCCTGCCCAGAGCGCTCTCCTATCGTCTTGCAAGCCAGATGCTTGCAGGCACTGCTAAACTTCAGCTTGCTACAAATGCGCATCCCGGACAGATGAAAGACGCGGTCTGCTCTCCGGGGGGCACCACGATTGTCGGAGTAAGCGCGCTCGAGAAAAATGGATTCCGCCATGCGGTTATTGACGCCATCGACGCTATCGAAAACAAGTAAGGAGCTTTTTTATGGAATTTCCTACAGAACTCCGCTATGCTTTGGAACAGATCCTTGCCGGACAAAAGCAGAATGTTCTGGCCATGCAGGCTCAATCCCTCAGCGAACGGTATCGCTTCCAGACAGGCAGCGGACACAGATTACTGACTGAAGACGTACAGGCCGCCGCCTATGCCGCAGTCCGGATGCCCGCCACTTTTGGGGCAGTCTGCAAGGTACTGGAAGAGACTCTTCGCTGTACGGATATTCATCCTTCTACCCTGCTGGATGTCGGAGCCGGTACTGGATCCGCCAGCTTTGCCGCCGCAGAATTCCTCTCTCTGAACCGGGTAATCTGCCTAGAACGGGAAGGCGCCATGAGCAGGCTCGGAAAGCGGCTGATGCAGCAGGCAGGGTCAAACTGTCTGAAACAGGCAGTCTGGAAAGACTGTGATCTGGTGCAAAAGCCTGCCCTGGACCGGGCGGATTTGGTCATTGCCTCGTATGTTCTCGGGGAAATGAACCCCTCGGATAGGAAAATTGTTGCCGGAAACCTATGGGAAGCTACCGGACAGATGCTGTTAATTGTGGAACCGGGGACACCTGCCGGTTTTGCGCAGCTTAAAGATCTTCGTTCTCTTTTGCTTTCCCGGGGCGCTCATCTTGCCGCCCCCTGTCCATCCGGACAAGCGTGCCCCATTCCAGAAGGGGATTGGTGTCATTTCACCTGCCGAATTGCAAGAAGCAAACTACACAGGCAGCTAAAAGGGGCAGACGCTCCCTATGAAGATGAAAAATTCTGTTATCTTGCCCTGACAAAAAAGCCCTCCCGTCCTGCTCCGGCGCGGATACGCAGGCATCCGCGGATCGAACCTGGAAAAATCACTCTGGAGCTTTGCACCAAAACCGGTTTTCGGCAAGCTGTCCTGCGTAAACGGGACGGTTCCCTTTTTAAACAGGCTAGGAAATCCAGCTGCGGTGACCAATGGGATGGATAAAGAAAATCCTCCTCCGTATTCAGTAAAAAACTGAACACGGAGGAGGATTTTTCCATACGGCTTTTCAGCTACTCACATCTTATGCTGTCAGATACGTTTTATCTGTAAAGTGGACATCCGGTACTATGGACTTCAAAAAAACCGGCGCTGTGTTTCCTATGGTTCTTCCTGATGACTTTCCTGCTTATATTTGCGCTGCGTCGCCAGTCCGCCTCGGATGTGCCGCTGAGCCTTATTGGTATCCAACACAATTTTCACATCCGCATATAGGCTGGCATTGAGTTTTTTAAGCCGATCAGATACATCCTTGTGAACGGTTGATTTGGAGATATGAAACTGTTTTGCCGCGGAACGTACCGTCGATTTATTTTCTATGATATAGTTTGCAAGCGCAATGGCGCGTTCTTCCGGAAGTCCCTTCACTGAAATCCCCCCAACAAAGAATCGGTTTTGTCCTATTACTATGCAGGAAACTTCCGCACTATGTTTGAAAGCAGAAGTTTGCCACCCATTTTTTGCTTTCATGATTCCTCCACGTAAGGCAAACAATCATTTTTTCTGCTTTAAACCGTTTATTTCTTTTAAATACAGAGTTGTTTTTTCTGGTGAAAAATGTAAAGGGGAAATAGTTGGCATTGTAGATCAAAATGCAGGTTATGTAGTGGGTGGTGTTAATGTTAAGAAGCACGCTTATATAGTGTTAATTAAGAATAAAAAGTATTATACTGTATATGGCTGTCTCTTTTTGTCTTTGGGAAGGCGAAAGATTGGAAAAGAAATCGTTGTGTTCAAGAACGAAAAATACGGGAAAGAGGTTTTCAAGTGTTTTGATTTTCGCATAGAAATTATTGCTTTAGTTGTATTTTTATTTGGTGCTTTTCTAATTTTCGCAGGTTTACGATAAAGTCAACCAACTGCAATTAAATCTTCACAACTCTACTGAGCAGGAAATCTGAAAAGGTCTCCTGCTTTTTTCGTACCCAAAAAGGAGTGATTGATTTATGCAAAAGATTTGGAATAAAGGACACCGTATCAGAGC
>CALDJI010000320.1 GCA_937901805.1 uncultured Clostridia bacterium
TTATGGATTTGCCGGCTTACCTGATTTCCCAGGCCAATGTGGATTTGATGGCTGTCGCAAAAGTCAGAACCTATGATGAACTCATCGATGTACTGAAGGGCACCGAATATGCACAGATTTTGCAGCGGTTCCATCCGACGGACGAGGTTCCTACGATTAATTATGTTGCGTGTGAACATGCTTTCTATGAATACTTTTTTAAACGCTATTTTGCAATGATTAAAAAGAGTTATAAAGGAAGCGTGCGCAGGCAGCTGGAAGAACTGCTGCTGACAAGGATTGAACTGCTTAATCTGACAAGTATTTATCGTACGAAGGTCTTTTTTGGGGCAAAATCGGCAACGGTTGCCCGCCGTCTGTATCCCTATCGGTATAAACTGAAGGAGAAACAGGTGCAAAATATGATTGAGGCCCCGGATAAAGAGGCGTTGGAAAGGGTGATTTCTTCCACCGCTTATGCCCGCAGACATCCGTTTCAGGATTTTTCTTATATTGAACACTATACAGAGCGGGTCAGCTATCAGATTAGCCGAAAATACCTTCATTTTTCCACCAGTGCGGCTGTCGTGTTTCTGGCATATTTTACCCTCAGTCAGCTGGAACTTGGAAATGTATTTCATATTATTGAGGGGATTCGTTATCAGGTATCCGCGGAGGAAATCCGTAAGCTTTTGACGATGTAAAGCACGATCTTTATCAGTCATTGCTCACCGCATACCAGGCGGGTTTTGAATAAGGGTAGAAAGGTGGTGTGCCTATGTCCATTGAGAAAATGTCGCTTATCAACATCATGGGAAGCATGGATTCCCTGGACCGTGTACTGGAACTCTGCTGTAAAACGGAAATGTTTCATCCGGAGATGGCGGCAGGTTTGAGGGAAGCCGTACAAAAAATTTGGTGCGACGCGACTGAGGCAAGCAAACACAGTGAAGAGTTGAAAAACAGGATTGCTATGCATGAGCAGGTTCTGGCGCAGGTGAATCATTTGCAGGGTATGAATATTAATCTGGAAGATATTTCCCGATCAAAATATTCTGTTGCCCGTTTTGGAAAATTGCCGAAAGACAGTTATTTAAAGCTCTCCTATTTCGAGAAGAAAAATTTCTTTTTCTTTGCCTTTGATCATGATGAGGACTACTATTGGGGCGTTTACTTTGCACCGGAAGAAAATGCGGAGGAAATTGAAGAACTGTTTTCCTCTCTCTATTTTGAGGAAATACATCTTCCGGATTACGCGCATGGGACGCCTCAGGCCGCAGCCCGGGAAATGGAAGATCAGCTGAAAAAGGAGCATCAGGAACTGGAAGCCGTCCGCAAACAGCTGCAGGAGCTGGGAGAAGGCAAACGGCAGGAATTTCAGAAACTGTATTCTTACCTGAAGATGAAAAACGATACGTTTTCCTACCGCCGGTATGCAGTGACGGCTTATCGGCAATTCCACCTGGAGGGATTTGTCCCCAAAAACAGGGAGGATGAATTTATAGGGCTGTTTCAGGATATGGAGGATGTTATCTGCGAAGTACAGCCCGAGGACGCGGATGCACGGCTGCGCCCTCCGGTAAAGCTGAAAACCAACTGGTTTTTTAAACCTTTCGAGATGTATGTTACCATGTACGGACTGCCGGACTATTACGATATGAACCCGACCAGCTTTATCGGGTTTATCTATGTCCTGCTGTTTGGGATGATGTTCGGCGATCTGGGCCAGGGGCTTGTCCTTGCGGTTGGAGGGTATTTGTTCTGGCGCTTTAAAAAGATGCAGCTGGGCGCGATTGTCTCCCGGTGCGGCATTTCCAGCATGGTATTCGGTACGATTTATGGATCGGTCTTTGGGTTTGAAAACCTGCTTGACCCGATGTTCCATGCACTTGGCTTTGCGGAAAAACCAATCGATGTTTTTGAACCGCAGACCACCAATATGCTGCTTATCAGCGTGGTAGGAATTGGTGTAATCGTGGTGGTAAGCTCCATTATTATGAATATTTATCTGGGACTGCGCAAAAAAAATTATGAAAGCGCTGTCTTTTCCAACAATGGAATTGCCGGATTGGTATTATATCTTGGAACCATTTTGGCGGCGGTGCTGATGCTGGTTTCCGGAATCAACCTGTTCAACCCGTTGTTTATCCTGTTGGTAATTGTACTTCCTCTTGTGCTGATTGCACTCAAAGAACCGTTGGCTCGCCTGTGTGAGCATAAACGCGATTTCAAACCCGAAGGCGGTGCGGCAGGTTTTATCATGCAGACGTTCTTTGAGCTGTTTGAGATGATGCTTAGCTATATCACCAATACTCTGTCGTTTTTGAGAGTCGGCGGATTTGTCCTCAGCCATGCGGGCATGATGTCGGTCGTCATGACGCTGGCCGAGATGGTGGGGGCTACAGGAAGCCCGGTTGTTGTAATCATCGGAAATATTTTCGTTATGGGACTGGAAGGTCTTTTGGTCGGTATCCAGGTGTTGAGGCTTGTTTTCTACGAGACGTTCAGCCGGTTCTATGAAGGCGATGGAAAACCGTATGTCCCTGCTAAGGTGGAATACGAAGAAGAGAAAAATTAAGGAAATCAAAACCGTATATAGGTACGGTTGTAGATAAATGTGAGTTTATGGAGGTTATTGATTATGAAAACTGTACTTTTATTTGTAGCACCCCTGCTTGTCGTTGGTCTTTTGATGGCTCCGCTTGTTCCGGTTTATCGTGGAGCAACTACCGGAGTAAAAGCGAAGCGTTCCATCATCTGCAATCTCTGTGCATTCTTTGGCCTTTGCCTGTTGATGATGATTCTCCCCATCGGCGGATTTGTTTCCGCGGCAGCCCCGGAAGCTGCCGAAGCCGTTGTCAGCATGGGGCAGGGCCTTGGGTATTTGGCTGCCGCTTTGGTAACCGGAATGTCCTGTATTGGCGCTGGTATCGCAGTTGCAGCTGGTGCTCCGGCAGCAATCGGCGCGTGCAGTGAGGATCCGAAATCCTTTGGTAAGTCTATCGTATTTGTCGGACTTGGAGAAGGCATCGGCGTATACGGGCTGCTTATCTCCTTTATGATTATTACGAGCCTGTAAGAAACAAATCTGCGGTGCGGGTCCATACGGTGCCGCAGATTTCTTTTCAAAAAGTAAGGAATGGGGCGTAGAAAATGAAGTTTTTCTGTGTCAGCGATAACATTGACACCCAAATGGGAATGCGCCTTGCAGGGATTGAAGGCGTGGTTGTCCATGAACCGGGCGAAGTGGAGCAGGCAATCCGTTCTGCTATGGAAGACAAAGAAATTGGGATTGTCCTTGTGTCTGAAAAACTTGTCAAGCTGTGCCCGCAGCTGATCTATGATTTAAAGCTGCATGTGAAGTTCCCTTTGATTGTTGAAATTCCGGACCGCCATGGTTCGGACGATATCGGCGACAACATCACCCGGTATGTCCGGGAGGCGATTGGAATCAAAATTTAGCGGAAACGCGGCATGATAAAAGGCGGTTTTCCGCCTGGATTGGAGGGAAAGGCATGGCATACGATGCTCAGAAATTGTCGGTGTTTGAAAAAGCAATTGAACAGGAAACCGGCAAAAAAATTGAGAAAATTGACGCTGAAATTGAGGCGTATAAAAAACAGGAATATGAAAAAGTCCGCGACATACAGTACAATAAGATGTATACCTATATGCAGGAACAGGTGCGCGCAATCAAGGCAAAGCACAAACGGGAAGTGACCCAGCATGACCTTGCCTGCAAACGGGAACTTTTGGAGTACCGCAATTCTCTGGTAGAACAGATATTTATGGATGTGAAAGAGCAGCTCAGGCAGTTTACAGGCAGCAGTTCCTATGAAAATTACCTCGTACGCAGGCTTTTGGCAGTGGCGAGGGAATTTCCCTGTGAAGGTGCCGTGATCCGGGTCTGCAAGGAGGATTTGAAATTCGAGGATGTCTTGAAAAAGACTATTCCCGGCATAACGGTAGAAGCAGATTCCAAAAATCATCTCGGTGGCTTTACCATTGTAAACTATGATAAGCGTGTTTTGGAGGATGAAACCTTCGAAAGCCTGCTGGAAGGGGAGCGCCAGTCTTTCTATGAGCGCTGTACACTGAGAGTCACAGATTAAACAGGTCTTTTGGAGGTGAAAAACAATGGCGAATGTCATCTATTCGATTAACGGGCCTGTTATCAAGGTCCGCAATACCAAGGACTTTTCCATGCTGGAAATGGTCTATGTTGGAAAAAATAGGATTATTGGGGAGGTCATCTCCATTACGGATAAGGAGACGACGATACAGGTCTATGAGGGAACAACCGGACTCAAACCGGGCGAGCCCGTCTATACCACCGGCTCCCCGCTTTGCGCGACGCTTGGCCCGGGCATTATCTCGAATATTTTTGACGGAATCGAGCGCCCGCTGCGCGATATGGCGGAGGATGAAGGCGCTTTTATCGGCGTTGGTTCCGATATCCCATCCCTGGATCAGCAGCGGGAGTATGACGTCACGCTGACAGTGAAGGCGGGGGATACCCTCAAAGGCGGGCAGATCTATGCCGCTTGTCCGGAAACCTCCCAGATTGTCCACAAATGCATGCTCTCCCCGCTTCTGGAGGGAGAGGTTGTTTCGGTCAAAGAAAACGGCAGATATAAAGTCAACGATGTGGTCGC
>CALDJI010000321.1 GCA_937901805.1 uncultured Clostridia bacterium
TTTTTCGACCACAGCACCGGTGATGACGTTTTTCAGTTTCGTCCTGACAAATGCAGCCCCTTTTCCCGGCTTTACATGCTGGAACTCCACAATCTGGAATACATTTCCGTCCATATCAAAAGTCAAGCCATTTCTAAAATCGCCTGCAGAAATCATAAATAATACCTCCAACTAAAATTCTTTTCATTTTCACGTCTGAAAACGCAGTAATATCGTAATTAGTTTACCGTAAAAGCGGCGCTTTTGCAAGTGCTTTTGCAGGATTTTATTGCGGATTGCATAAAATCCTGTTTTTCTCAGCTTCCAGTAACTGAGTTTTCCCTAACCGATCCCCAGACCATCCTATTTCCTGAGGCAATTCGGAAAGGCAGTTTACTCCCTCATTCGTCACCAGAAAAGTATCACCGATTTCAATATGTGGAAGACCAGGAACAGACAGCCGGAGCGAAAGGAAACACACCATTCCAGGCTCCATCGCCTCCCTGCTGCCCGGTTCGAACAGGGGTGGTTCTGATTTGGCAGCCCCAATGCCATACCCAAGAAAGCAAAGAGTTTCCCGGGAATATCCGCTTTGTTCCAAAATCTGACGGGCAATTTGTTCAAGCTGACCGCATTGTATATCCGGACAAACAGCGTCCGTCATTGCACTGTAGGCAGCAAGCAGCGCCTCACGGGCCCGATCGCCTTCTCCAGAAGAGACCCCTGTTAAAACCGTTCGTACTGTCCGGCAGGAATACCCTTTCACCCAAGCGGCTAAGCGCAGCGTAATGCTTTTACAGGTCTCCCCGCCTTGACAAAAGACAGACGCAAGGCCCCGCTCCCCATTGAGCATCCGAATTTCATATTCCAGCTGTGCTTCCAACTCTCTTTCTGTTCTCCTGGGATCAAGACCGTACAGAACCTTGGCAAGCACAGTATCTATATTTTTTTGTGCTGTGCAGATACAATCAATTTCATAGGTGTCCTTTTGTTTTCTCATCTCAGAAATCAGGCTGTCCGCTCTGCCGTCCGCTAAAAACTCTGCCCGTGGATACCGTTCCCTCAAATTTTTCAGCTGAGCCACTGAAAGAAACTGCGTTTCAACGGCAATTCGACGGACAGAATAGTTGCTCAGAATTTCCGGCAATGCGGGCCATCTGTCCAAAGAGAGGACGAGCATATCACGGATCATTTTTTTTGCAGATGAAATATCCTGCGGGTCAGAAAAAAAGAAAAAGGGATTGCGCGTCAGCAGTAGAACCCCCTCGCCGGGATAACCGGTGAAATACAGCCGGTTTTCCGGGGAAGTAATCAGGACGGCATCCAAATCCCGCGGTAGAGAGAGCATCAGTCTACTTGCCTTGTCCATGGATACGTTCCTTTCTCAAATCAACCTGGCCGAAAATAACTACCCCTGCTGTTCCAAACATCGCCCATAGTACTGTTTCATTGTACGTGCATCTTCTGCCTGCGTACCGGCAGATTCACAAATGATAGTCGGCGTATATCCGCGCTGCGCCAGCAGTTCCATCAACGGTTCATAATCCGGGCCAAAAAGGGTATCGGCAAAAGTTAGGTGCATTTTCTCTCCGCCTTTTTGCGTATACTCAATTTTGGAAAAATGGGAATGGAAATTCTTAGCCCGATCCGTGCCGAGTTCTTTTTCCATCGTATCCAGAATCGCTGCAAATTCCGCTTTTCCCGCTATCCCACCGAATGTTCTTGCATTCAGGTGTCCAAAGTCCACACAGGGGAGGAATCGAGCGCTGACTTTACACAATTCCATAACCTCTTCCAAAGTCCCCAGCTGTCCTACTTTTCCCATGGTTTCTGGACAGAGGATGATCTCTTCAAATCCATTTTCATCCAGAGCCTGCTGGCAGCGTGCAAGCGTATCCTTAGCAAGGGAAAGCGCTTCTTCCCTGGACAATTTTCCGCAGGAACCGGAGTGTACGACAATCCGCCTAGCACCCATCGCCTTGGCAGCACGGGCAGTTTGCAGGACATAATCAATGCTTTTCAGCCGCTTTTCTTCCTCAATCCCAGACAGAGAAATATAATACGGAGAATGCACCGACAAGGATATCCCTTCCGCCGCTGCAAGCTCCCCCAGCTTTTTTGCGGATTCCTCTGCGATCCTTACTCCGCGTCCGCACTGGTATTCATAGCAATCCAGTCCCATCTCCCGGACATAACGGGGAATATCGGCAAAAGACTTGTATCCCCTCTTTTGAAAGCTGTCTGAGTTTCCTGCCGGGCCAAAATTTGCTCTCATACTTTTTTTCCTGCCTTTCTATGATAAACATGCAGGAAAGGGCGTTCCAATGCACGTTTGAATTTAAAAAACCACATAGATTCCGGTTCCATCGGCTCCACCAGAATAGCAGTTGCCCCAGCCGTATGTGCCCCGGCTATATCAGTAAATAATTGATCCCCAATCACCGCCAGATGTCTGGGATCCGTTGCCATACGCCGGGCAGCTTCCAAGATCCCCTTTGGAAAGGGTTTTGCCCCGTTTGCCACAAAATCAAGCTGAAGAAGTTCTGCAAACGGACGCACCCGTTCCGGGCGGTTGTTGGAAACAATTGTCAGCAGGATCTCTGCTGCTTTCATCTGCTCCAGCCAAATGAGCACCTGTTGGGAAGGTTCCGGGTTATTGTGGGTGGTCAAAGTATTGTCCACATCCAATACCAAAGCGGAAATGGCATGTTCCTGAAAAAAAGACAACGGAATTTCATAGATCCGGTGAAAAGAATAATCGGGAAGCAACAGGCTCAAATTGACGGCCCCTTTCCTGAAAATAATGGCAAATCAGAATATTCTGCTATACAATATAATAAAAAAGCGGGGTGAACATACACCCCGCTTTGATTGACATCTGAGCACGCTGTCCCAAACACAGACGCAGACTTATCTGTACTTACGTTTCCGTGCAGCCTCTGACTTTTTCTTGCGTTTTACAGAAGGCTTCTCGTAATGCTCTCTTTTACGGACCTCAGCGAGTACGCCGGATCTTGCACACTGTCTTTTGAATCTTCTCAGAGCACTATCAAGTGTCTCATTGTCTTTGATATGGATTTCAGCCAACTTCATTCCCTCCCTCCGCCACATGGCAGGGGTTTTAGTAACAAATGTAACGAATGCTATTATACACTGCGAATACAAGTTCTGTCAAGCATTCCCATCTGTTTTTTCGTGAAAGTTTCTGAAAAAAAATTGTACAGATTTCTCAATCAGAAGGCAGAAAACATCGCAAAGACTATTTTACTTGACTACGAGATTGACGATTTTACCTGGAACATAAATTTCTTTTACAAGATTTTTCCCTTCCAGAGACATTTTGACATTATCCTGTGCCTTAGCCTGTGCAATTGCAGCTTCTTTGGAAGCATCCACGGAGACTGTGATCCGCGCTTTCAGTTTTCCGTTGACCTGCACGGCGATCTCAACAGTATTCTCCACACATTTGGATTCATCGTACTCCGGCCATCTCTGCTCATTGAGCATGCCGCCGAATCCCTGTGTTTGCCAGATTTCCTCCGTAATATGCGGGGCAAAGGGGTTGAGGAGCAGCATCAGGGTCTTCATCTCTCCTCTGGTAATAGATTTTCTTGCGGCAATTTCATTGAGCAGGGACATCATCGCGGCAATGGCGGTATTAAATTTCAGATTTTCAATGTCCTCCGTAACCTTTTTGATGGTCCTGTGCATAGAGGATTCCAGCTCTTTGCTGTAGCCCTCTTCTACAGTAAGAACTTCCTGTAAATCCCAGATACGGTCAAGGAAGCGCTTACATCCCTTGATGCTCGATTCGCTCCAGGGAGCGGCTTTTTCGAAATCGCCGATAAACATCTCATACAGGCGCATGGTATCCGCACCGTAATCCCTGACAACATCGTCCGGGTTGACGACATTGCCGCGGGACTTGCTCATCTTTTCGCCGCCTTCGCCGAGGATCATCCCATGGCTTGTCCGTTTGGAATACGGCTCAGGAGTACCGACCACCCCGATATCGTAGAGAAACTTATGCCAGAACCTGGAATAGAGCAGATGAAGGGTTGTGTGTTCCATTCCGCCGTTGTACCAGTCCACCGGCAGCCAGTATTCCAGCGCCTCTTTAGAGGCAAGCGCCTCGCTGTTGTGAGGATCGCAGTAGCGCATAAAGTACCACGAAGAACCCGCCCACTGGGGCATCGTATCTGTTTCCCGCTTTGCAGGGCCGCCGCAATGCGGGCAGGTGGTGTTGACAAAGGAATCAATCGCCGCAAGCGGGGATTC
>CALDJI010000322.1 GCA_937901805.1 uncultured Clostridia bacterium
AGGGGATGTTTACGGTGCCGGCGACCCTGGCGGATTCCTACGCCCAGGCAGAAATGGAACGCAGCGGGGCGCGGGCGCGGGCCTGCGCGCTAGGAGAGGAGATCGACGGCGTTGATCCGGTGGAATCTACGGCGGAGTACGCCATGACTACGCAGTCTTTGTCCCAGAACTATCCGTTGTTCTGTTCTTCTCTTCTCAACCTGATCCAGAATTCGGAATCAAAAATCAAAGTGCAGAAGAAAAAATAACTAATGGATTCTTAGTATTCCTATTTTAGCATTTTAGCGGGCGGAAGGGAAGTTTTCCGCCTGCTTTTTCTCATTTTATTCATAATTTACCGCTTTTAGAACCAATCCTGTGATTTGTCCATCGGGAAAGTACATCCGTATAAAAAGTGGGTGGATTTTACCAAAAGGTATACGAATGGACGATGAATCCTCTTGAAAAGTTGATTTTGCACATCTCAAAAACGATCAGTGTTCCCACTCGCGCACACGGAATTCTACGCCGAGATCCTCTGCAATTTCCCGGCAGCGCGCGATGCTCTGTGCGTCAATATAATCCACTACGCTCACAATCACATGTGGAATGATGGGCTTGCAGGCGCGGGTAAAATCAAGCATCGCCTCATAGGCGCGCCTGCCGAAGGAAGGGCGGCACAGCTCATAGAAGGAGTCCGCGTCCGGTGCGTTTAAGCTGATGGAAATGGAATCCACCAGCCCTTTGAGCAGGGGGACAACCGGC
The DNA here is from genome assembly GCA_937901805.1 of uncultured Clostridia bacterium. Classification (GTDB taxonomy): domain Bacteria; phylum Bacillota; class Clostridia; order Oscillospirales; family Ruminococcaceae; genus Pseudoruminococcus_B. The sequence continues at coordinate 745 of CALDJI010000322.1, forward strand.
CTGCCGTTGATGAGATCTCCCATGCCGTTGGTATTGATGCGCACAGGGGTGCTGGTGTGCTCCTTGAGATAACGTGCGCTCTGCAATACCGTGTCCAGGGCGCAGAGCGGTTCGCCGTACCCGCAGTAGACAATCTGGCGGTAGCGGCTGAGATCCTCTTGGGAAAGCGCCTCGATCACCTCCTGTGCCGTCGGTTCCTGCGTAAGCCAGAGGTTTTCTGCGTCCCCCACGCCGCTGCCGTTGTAGCGGATACAGAACTTACACGAGCAGGGGCAGCGGTTGGTCACATTGATATAGAGTTTGTCCCCAAGGGTATAGAGGATGGTCATCACAGCGCTTCCTTTCTTTGATAAAATCCCGGCGCCTGTTTTCAGCGCCGGGATTTTCGGGATCATTCGTTTCTAGCCGATTTGCTCCGGGATCTGAAATAACTCGCAGGTGTTGCGGTATGCCCGGTCAATTACATCCTGGGGTTCCATGCCCTTGATCTCTGCGATTTTTTGCGCGGTCTGGGCAATCATCCAAGATTCGCAGCGCTGCCCGCGGTAGGGAACCGGCGCCATGTAGGGGCAGTCGGTTTCCAACAGCAGACGATCCGGAGGGGTCGCTTCCACTGAACCGACAACCCGCTTGGCTCCTTTAAAAGTCACTGCCCCGGTATAGCCGAGATACATCCCCAGCGAGAGGATCTCCTGCGCGACTTCCCGGCTCCCGGTAAAGCAGTGCACCACCCCGCGCGGGCGGTATCTGCGCAGCAGTTCCAGCGTGGGCTCCGTGGCCTCGCGGGTATGGATCACGACTGGAAGCTCCAATTCGTTTGCTAAGATTAACTGGCGCTCAAATGCCTGCACCTGGATTTCACGCGGGGAAAAATCATAGTGGTAATCCAGCCCAATTTCCCCAATGGCGACAACGCGGGGATGGGCTGCCAGCCGGCGCAGCTCCTCCAGCGCGTCCCTGTCCAGCTCGGTTGCAGAGTGGGGATGGATCCCTACCGCCGCCCAGACAAAGTCAGACTGCTCCGCAAGCAGCACGCTGTTCCTGGAGGACTGGCGGTCGCATCCGATATTGACGACACGTTCGACGCCCCGCTCCTTTAAAGAACGGAGCACCGTTTCCGTTTCGCCTGCAAAGCGCTCGTCGTCATAGTGGGCATGGGAATCAAAAATACCTTTGAGCATGGCGCGTCCCTCAGTGGATGCTCGCGCCGTTTGGAATGGCGGAATCCAGGAACAGGACTTTGACGTCGTCCTTTGTACAGTCTGCGGCCAGGATCATGCCGTTTGAGAGCACACCGCGCAGTTTCACGGGCTTTAAGTTTGCCACCACAACGACTTTTTTACCGACCAGTTCCTCCGGGGCATACCATTTTGCAATCCCGGAGACAACCTGGCGCAGTTCTTCTTTCCCGTCGTCGAGCATGAGTTTGTACAGCTTGTCGGATTTCTCCACCTTTTCGCAGGATTTGATCTCCGCGACAGTCAGAGAGACTTTGGCGAAGTCATCAATCGTGATGATACCGGGGACGTTTTCTTTGGCGTCCTTGCCGGAATCTTTTTTATTCTGCGCCTCTTTTTTCGGCTTTGCTGGAGTCTCCTGCTTTTTCCCGTCTTCCAGGGCTTCGAGCTCTTTTGCCAGGTCGATTCGCGGGAACAGAGTTTCGCCCTTCTTCACGCTCGCGCAGGCTGGGAGCAGTCCCCAGGATGCGGCGCTTTCCCAGGTGGTGACGGATGCGTCCGCCCCAATCTGATCATAGATTTTCGGAGAGGTGGACGGCATGAATGGGGTCAGCAGGATCGCGCAGATGCGCAGGGCTTCGCAGAGATTATACAGCACGCGGGCAAGGCGCGGTTTGTTCGCCTCCTCTTTGGCAAGCACCCAGGGAGCGGTTTCGTCAATATATTTGTTGCAGCGGGAGATAACTTTGAAAATCTCCACCAGCGCGTTTTGGAACGCATAGTGCTCCATTTGCTCTTCATAGAGATCCCGCAGATGGGAAGCCATGGAGACAATTTCCCCGTCGAGTTCTGCGGCCTGCTGCTCTGCGGGCAGGGTGCCGCCGAAGTATTTTTCAATCATGGAAACGGTGCGGGAAACCAGGTTGCCCAGGTCGTTTGCCAGATCGGAGTTGATCCGGGTAATCAGGCCCTCGTTGGAGAAAATGCCGTCCGATCCGAACGGAAATTCCCGCAGCAGGAAATAGCGGATCGCGTCCGTGCCGTAGCGGTCGCACAGGATGACCGGATCGACCACGTTTCCCTTGGATTTGGACATCTTGCCGCCTTCCAGCAGCAGCCAGCCGTGCCCGTATACCTTTTTCGGAAGCGGGAGGTTGAGCGCCATC
>CALDJI010000323.1 GCA_937901805.1 uncultured Clostridia bacterium
AGGGACAGCGTGTAAACTTTGTCTTTTCCTTCGATCAATTCCTGTATTTCATCAACAAACCGGCTCAGATTCAGCGTATCCAGCACCATGCGAATATATGTCTGTGAGGAATTGGAACACACTGCAATCCAGTATCCCTGCTCTTTGAGTTCGCTCATCATATCCGTTACGCCTTCATATTCCCCGTGGAACTCCTTCATAAAATAGGATTCCAACTCTGCAACGCGGGAAAGATGGCGCCGGGCCTGTTCTCCGTTTAGATGCGGCACCATTTTTTTCAGATACTCGGAATCACTCGCCCCGAAATTGGAAATAATCTCTTCATCCGTCATTCCAAACATTCCCAATTCTTCAAATGCAGTGCGATGGGCCGGAACAGCATAGAGATCCGTCCGGTTCAGCGTTCCGTCAAGGTCAAAAACAACAAGTTTCATTTGGATTGAACCCATAGAAAAATCCTCCATATTCCCCAAAAAGCTTCCAGTATTTTGTACAGATTCATTATAGCAATCTCTGAAATTGAAAAAAAGAGCTAAAATAACAAAAGAGAGTTTGTTTTTCAGGCGGTTAATGATATAATTACTACAAGAAATCTCCCAAGGAGGCAACGGTATGGCCGAAAACATCATTTTCCAGACAAAAACATTCGGAGGCTTTGATAAAAAGTCCGTCCTGGAATATATTGATAAAGCCGCGGAACAGGCGAGAAAAAAAGAAGAAGAATTTGATAAACAGCTTGCGCAAATGCGGCAAAAGAATCAGGAATTGGAAGCAGAAAAGGACTCTTTAACCCAACAATTAGAGGATTCCGGCAAAAAAAATAAAGAACTCTCTGAAATGCTTTCAAAGATTGAAGAGGAACTTTCTGCATGCAGACAAGAGCGGGACGCACAAAATGAAAAAATGTCTCAAGCCGTTAAGCAGAACCTGGAACTGAAAAACGCGCTTTCTCTGCATAAGGAGAAAAGCCGGAAATATGACGAAATCAGTTCCCGTTTAAGTGAAACCATTCTTCACGCGCAAAAAACTGCGGAAGAAATGATAGGGGAGGCAAGGGAAAACGCTTCTAAAATTACCGGCCAGACTCAGCGGGACTGTGAGGAAATCCGCCAGAAAATGAAACGTTTTCAAAAGGAAGTATCCGACTTAAAATACTGTATCGGAGAAGCATTTGCTTCTCTCGATAAGCAGATGGCGCTGCTCAGCGAAGCTGTGGATAAAGTCGCAGGCACTCTGGATGAAGAAGTAATTCCGCAGAAAGGGGATTCCTGCTCCCCTCTTTGTTAAGCCGGAGTCTACACCGTCTTCAGGAAAGGACAGGGCTCCGGATGGTCATCTCCCAAAATCTCCTTGCCAGCTACACAGGGACTCTGGGCGGAAACAGAACTACCAAACTGACAGTCCGGCATCTAAGCATAGTTTGCTCAAAACATTTGTTGGATTTGTTCAGGAATTACTCAAATAAATTCCAGATTCCCGCTTTTGCCAGAAAACCCGGTAAAGGCGGGAATCTTGGCTTATTTTGCTCATAATGCCGAAAAATACCAATAATTCATGGAAAATGGGGTTACACAAAATGAAAAGGCTGCACCGGATGTTATGTACAATCGGACTGGTCCTGTGGGATATCGTGTCCGCGGCGCTTTCCGTATACGGCGGGTTTCGCTTAAAATTTGGTACATATCCTACCATGCCGGCTCAGTTCGCCAAAAGCCTGCTTTTGTACATTGCAGTCATTGCGGGGATGATTATCCTCGGCAACCTGCTTTTTGACTGTTATAACACCCTATGGCGGTATGTCAGCGTTTCGGAATTTTTTCGGCTTGCCTGTTCTGTGGGTTGTGTATGCGCCCTTATTTTGTTGCTGGATTCTATCTTTCTGTTACATCTGCCTGCAACAGTTGTTGTCATTATGTCTGCCTTTCTGCTGCTTTTTACTGCTTTTGGGCGTTTGGTGGCATATTTTTTCCAAATGGTACACGTCAAATTTATCAACTGGAGACAAAAAGAGACAAAACGTGTCTTGATTTATGGAGGAGGTTCCGTCGGTTCCCATCTGGTCCAGGAACTCAAGTCAGATCCGGATATGAAACGAAAACCGGTTGCCATTATTGACGACGACCCGGGGATGAAAAGAGTCCGCATCAGCGGCGTAAAAGTGGTTGGTCCCAGAAAGGATTTGGGAGAAGCGATCCAGGAATACCATGTAAAAGAAGTAATTCTTGCAATCAACCACGTCAGCCAGGATTTCATTGCACAGCTTGTCCGCGACTGCGCAGATCTAAGCTGCCCGGTTATGCGATACGGCGTAATGGACGATATAAAAGAAAAAAATCTGGAAAACGCCCGTCTTGCCACCATTCATCTGGAGGATCTGCTGCGCAGGGACAGCATTACATTGAACATGGATGCCGTACAGGAATTTATCAAAGATCGAACCGTACTCGTCACCGGGGGCGCCGGTTCCATCGGATCAGAGCTTTGCCGCCAAGCCGCAAAATTCGGCGCCAAAAAAGTGATTATTTTTGATTTTAATGAGAATGGTTTATTTGAAATTGACAATGAATTTAAAAAGAAATTCCCGCAGGCAGATTATGAGACAATTCTCGGTTCTATCCGCGACCGGGAAAGATTGGACGACGTCTTCCGCACATACAGCCCTCAAGTGGTTTTCCATGCGGCCGCCCATAAACATGTCCCTATGATGGAACTGAATCCCCGTGAGGCAGTCAAAAACAACGTTTTTGGCACAATAAATACTGCCTATACCGCCATGAAATACCACGCCGATAAATTCATTCTCATCTCTACAGACAAAGCGGTCAATCCAACAAACATTATGGGGGCTTCTAAGCGGATTGCAGAACTTGCTATTCAGCGGCTGGAAGGCAAATCCTCTACCAGTTTTGCAGCTGTCCGTTTCGGCAATGTCCTTGGTTCCAACGGCAGTGTCGTCCCCTTTTTCCGAAAACAAATTGAGGACGGCGGTCCGGTTACCGTGACTCACCCGGATATGCGCCGCTACTTTATGACGATCCCGGAAGCAGTGCAGCTGGTAATGGAAGCCGGAGCTATGGCGTCCGGGGGTGAAATTTTTGTGCTGGATATGGGGGAACCTGTGCGTATCTATGACCTTGCATGCGACATGATCCGCCTGATGGGGCTTCAGCCGGAGAGGGACATTAAAATTGTCTATACAGGGCTGCGCCCCGGAGAAAAGCTCTTTGAGGAGCTCAGCCTGCAAGAAGAGGACGTCACCAAGACAAACAACAGTAAAATTTATATCTGCGCGCCGGTTCGGGAGGATTTTGACAATTTTGCCACTCAGCTGGGCAAACTGAGGGACGCCCTGATTGATCAGAACAACGAGGAACTCTTTGAAGCGTTCAGCAAAATTGTCACAACTTTTCACCATACGCCCCCTATCGGCCAAAAGACACCCTATCCGGCCGGCAGGAATCCTGAATCGGATTTCACTCAGTGACATGATCCCTAAAACGGAGGAAAAACTGCCCATGCTGCTTCCAAAATTTGATGAGCTTCCCAAACCATTGCAATTTCCAGAAATAAAGCCCTACTATGAATTCCTTCACCGCCGCCGCGGCCGGTTGATTTGTAAGCGGGTATTCGATTTTTTTGCGTCTTTCCTGCTGATTCTTCTGCTCAGTCCGCTTTTTGCCGTCATTGGTATTTGGATCGCTTGCGATTCCAAAGGCCCTGTCTTTTTTCGTCAGACACGGATTACTCAGTTCGGAAAACCTTTTTCTATTTATAAATTTCGGACTATGGTCGTAAATGCGCCGGAACTGGGCGCGCCGATTACCACTAAGGAGGACACCCGGGTAACCGGCGCAGGAAAATTCCTGCGCCGTCTGCGTATGGATGAATTGCCTCAGCTGTTCAATGTCCTAAAAGGCCAGATGTCTTTTGTTGGAGTACGTCCGGAAGTTCCTCGCTATGTACGGGAATACACTCCAAAAATGATGGCGACACTACTGCTCCCTGCCGGAATCACCTCCCCTGCGAGTATTGCCTTTTCCAAAGAAGAAGAGCTGCTTGCCGACTCGAAAGATCCGGAAAAAACTTATTTGGAGCGGATTCTTCCCCAGAAAATGAAATCAAACTTATCCTATATACAGTCTTTTTCCCTGACAGGTGATTTGAAAATACTATGGCAGACCGTCCAAACTATTTTCTTTTCCAGAAAGGAGGAAGGGAGTTGAGCCATATGCCATTTATATCCGTCATCATCCCTGTGCGCAACGAGCAGGACTATCTGGAGACCTGTGTGCAGTCCCTTCTTTCACAGGATTATCCCCGCGCATCAATGGAATTCCTTTTTGTAGACGGAGAATCCACCGATTCTACCCGCTCCCTGCTAGAGCGGTATCAAAAGGAGTTCTCTTCCCTATTCATGATCCTGGAAAATCCCCATCATACCGTCCCCTATGCGATGAACCTGGGTATCCGCGCCAGCCGGGGAGAATTCCTGATCCGGATGGATGCGCATGCTGAATATGCACCAAATTACATATCCCAATGTGTCCGCCATCTTCAGCAGACAGATGCAGACAACGTGGGCGGAGCCATTGTTACCAAAAGCAGAGGGTTTTTCGGCGGAGCCATTGCACAGATGCTTTCTTCCCGCTTTGGCGTAGGAAATTCCGCATTTCGTACGAATGGAAAAGACGGCTATGTGGATACCGTCCCTTTTGGAGCCTTTCGCCGGGAGGTTTTTGAAAAATATGGGTACTACGATGAACGGCTGACCCGGAACCAGGATAATGAAATGAATTACCGTATCCGGAAGGGCGGCGGAAAAATTCTCATGAGTCATGATATCCGGCTTGCCTATTACTGCCGCGATACGCTGCACGGCATCCTGAAAATGGGGATACAGAACGGCAAATGGAATATCATTACCTTTTTTCTCTGTCCGGGCTCTATGTCTATCAGGCATTTTATCCCCTTTTTCTTCGTCCTTTCTCTGTTGATCCTCCCTTTTCTAGGATTATGGTCACCTCTGTTTTGGTGGCTGCTTGCCGCAGAAACCAGCTGCTACTGTTTGCTTGACATTTTCTTTTCTCTCAGCGGCGCTTTCAAAAGCCGGGCCGCGTATTTTCCCGCCCTGCTGTTTTTGTTTCCCCTGTTCCATATCAGTTATGGATTCGGTTCCTGTACTGGTTTTTTTGTTCTGCCAAATTTTTTTTTCAAAAGGAGAAGCCCTGTATGAGTCTATTTGAACAGATTCGAAAACATGAAGCAAAGCTCTCTGTCATCGGGCTTGGCTATGTAGGGCTCCCCTTGGCAGTCGCCTTTTCAAGTTTTGCCGATGTCATTGGTTTTGACATAGATCAGAAAAAGATCTCTCTTTGTCTTGAGGGGAAGGATGCTACGCAGGAAGTCGGAGACGCTGCATTAAAAGCCTGCTCGGTGGAATTCACTTCCGACGAGAAGCTGCTCCGCCAGGCGCGGTTTCATATTATTGCCGTCCCTACGCCCATCAATTCCGATAAGACCCCGGATCTCTCCCCGGTGGAACAGGCCAGTATCCTGGTCGGCCGGAACCTTTCCGCCGGTTCCATCGTCGTCTACGAATCCACTGTCTACCCTGGTGTCACAGAAGGTATCTGCGCCCCTATTTTAGAGAGGGAATCCGGACTCCGCTGCGGAAAAGATTTTACTATTGGTTATTCTCCAGAAAGAATTAACCCTGGGGATAAAATCCATCGGCTGCAAAATATTAAAAAAATTGTTTCCGGCATGGATCCCGTGACATTGGAAGAAATTGCACAGGTATATAGCCTGATCATCCAGGCGGGCGTCCACCCTGTCAGCAACATCAAAACGGCGGAAGCTGCCAAAGTGGTGGAAAACAGCCAGCGAGATATCAATATTGCCTTTATGAATGAACTTGCCATGGTCTTTGATCGCATGGGTATTGACACCAGCGAGGTGATCGACGCCATGAACACCAAATGGAATGCTTTGGGGTTTTCTCCGGGCCTGGTGGGAGGGCATTGTATCGGGGTAGATCCCTATTACTTTGTCTATGAAGCGGAACGGCTCGGGTATCATTCCCAGATTGTCCTTGCCGGCAGGAAAATCAACGACTCCATGGGCACTTTTGTCGCAGATGCGGCAATTAAACGGATGATTTTATCCGGAAAAACGGTACGGCAGGCGAAAGTAGCCGTCCTTGGCCTGACCTTTAAGGAAAACTGCGCGGATATCCGCAATTCCCGTGTCATCGACATCATTCACCGCCTGCGGGAATACGGGATGGCGCCGTTCGTTACCGATCCGCTTGCCGATCCGGAAACCGTCCTTCAGGATTATCAAATTCCGCTTACTCCACTGGAAAAAATACGGGAAATGGACTGTGTGATTGTCGCAGTTGCGCACGAGGAATATCGGATGTTTTCAAAATCGGATTTGGACAGGCTTTTTGCCTCCCTTCCTCCGGAACAGAAAATCCTGATTGATGTCAAAAGTATTTTTGACAAATCAGAAATGGAGCAGGCGGGATATTCCTATTGGAGGCTATAAGGAGGGTTCGCTATGGCTTATCGAATTGGAATCTGCGGGCATTTTGGGGGAAAGGAAACCTTTCTGGATGGTCAAACCATCAAAACCAAAGTGATTTTTCATGCGCTCTGTCAGAAATACGGGAAAGACTCTATCGTCGCAGTGGATACTTATGGTTACAAAAAGCATCCTCTGCGCCTATTCCTTCAAATATGGGAAATGGCGAAAACCTGTGAAGACGTCCTCGTGCTCCCGGCGCAAAACGGCGTAAAAATCCTGCTACCGCTTCTTGGGTTTCTGAAAAGAAGGCTGGGCTGCCGGCTGCATGATATCGCCATCGGCGGATGGCTGCCTCAAATGCTCAGAACTCATGATCGGCTGCGGCGGGAATGTATGCAGCTGGATACTATTTTTGTGGAAACCCATCGTATGGCAGAAGAGCTCTCCCGTCTCCATTTAAAAAACGCCTGTGTTTTGCCAAACTGTAAAGAACTTGCTATCGCATCCGCACAACATCAGCCTTCGTTTGATCATCCTCCGTATCCGCTTTGTATTTTTTCCCGCATATCCCGGAAAAAGGGAATTACCGACGCAATTCAGGCGGTAAACAGGGTAAACCAGAGACTGGGTAAAACCGCGTTTACACTTACCATCTATGGACAGATAGAGGAAGAGTATTCGAAAGAGTTTGATACCTTGAAAAGAGATTTCGGACGTACAATCTGTTATGGCGGGGGAATCCCCTATGAGCAGGGTTCTCTAATCGTAGGGCAGTATTTTGCCCTTTTATTCCCCACTCATTTTGCAACAGAGGGGATTCCCGGAACAATTTTGGACGCCTATGCCGGCGGGACCCCGGTCCTGTCTGCTGAATGGGAAAACGCGGGGGAGGTTATTGAGGAAAACCAGACCGGCTGGCTTTATCCTTTGGGAGATACGCAGGTATTGGAAACTCTGCTATATAAACTATATGAGCACCCCGAATTATTTTCCACTATGCGACAGAACTGCCTTATCAAAGCGCAAAATTACCAGGCCGATCGGGTGCTTCCCACTTTATTTCGCCGTTTAGCAAAAGAATAAAAATCCCCATGCGCAAAAGCGCATGGGGATTTTTATTCTTTTATCAACCCGCCAAAAACTGGGGCGGAAAATATAGACAAATGGAAGTTTCCCCATTTCTATTTTGAAAAACTTCCTTCCCCGCCCATCAACAGGGTCATCTCTTCAATCCGATCCAATGGGAACGGAGGCAAACAGAGTGGCTTCATTGCAATGGACATCAGTTTCATGGGGTTATCGTCTGCAGCAATCCGGTTGGAACTGAGTGCGCCGCATCTCCGGCAGCGATGAATAATTGCCCATTCCCCGTTCTTCCTTACCAAAACGGCGATCGGTTCCATAATACCGCCGCAGTTTGCATCCCTGTCACCCGGCTCTCTGTCAACATGAAGGCTTGTCAGGCAATTGGGACAATGGTTTCGGTGATCGCTGCCTGCTCCTCCGGAAACAACCGGGCGTCCGCAAACTTTACAGACAAAACTTTCTGTACAGGCATGGGTCTTATAATATCCTTTTTCGTATTTTTTCCTTTTATTTTCCCGATTCATGGGAGAATTCTCCTTATCCTAAATTTTATAACAGTTTTGTTGGATTCTATTTAGGACAAACAATAAAAAACGGACGACACCGGTTGGGTCGTCCGTATGCTCTATTTTACAGGTATACTCCAAAACAGCAGAAATGAAAGAGTACGCAAAAATACCCTTTTTTCCTGCGTTTCAAATAAGAATGCTTGATAGAGAATATCTGCAAAATAAGTACAACAAAAGACCCACCTTTGTTAAGATGAGAACCAATTTGATTGTCCTAAATTTAGCAGATAGCCGACATCAAGCCATTCCTCCTTCTATATATTTTAGATTATTTTATCATAGTGATCATAAAAATGCAATCATTTTTAAAGCTGGATTTTCTTACAAAGAACAGTTCAGTGAATATTTTCAAACATACCGGACATACTCTAGGCAACGACAGCAAAGGAGTAAACGAAAATGACACAGCGCAAAAAACTTATTATTTCCGTTTTTATGGGGGTTATTCTCTCTGTTCTGATTTCCATGACCGCGGATTTTACCGCTTTTGCCGGAGAATGCTCGGATATCCGCGAAGAAATCGTGCGTATCCATATCCTTGCCAACTCCAACACGCATCAAGATCAGGAATTGAAGCTCAAAATACGGGATCGTATTTTGCAGGAATGTTCTGATATTTTTGTTACAGGCGGCACAAAGCAGGACGCTTTAGATACCCTTTCCCTCCACTTACCCCAGTTAAAGCTGGCCGCAGAACAGGAGCTGGAGCGCCTCGGATTTGCTTATCCGATCCGTGTCCGTCTGGAACAGGCCTATTTTACTACCCGAGTCTATGACAATCTTACCCTTCCTGCGGGAACTTATGATGCACTGAGGATCGAAATCGGGCAGGCGGCGGGCCATAACTGGTGGTGCATTGCATTTCCGCAGATGTGCCTGCCGGCGGCAGAACAGAAAACGCCTTCTGATCAGATTTTCTCAGAGCGGCAAGAGGATATTATGGAAAATTCTCGGAAATATGAGGTGAAGTTTGCCATTGTTGAATTCTTTGAATCCATTGGTCAAAAAATTTCTGAATGGTTTGAATAATCCCTATTTTCCAGTTCATACTAAAGACAGAAATCAAACGGCTCAGCCGGCCTTAAAGGAGATGTTTTTGTGTTTAATAAAATTGCACTCATTCTAGTCATCATCGGCGCCCTGAACTGGGGAAGCATTGGCATTTTTTCTTTTGATATTGTCGCATGGCTATTTGGCGGCCAGGGGGCAATCATCAGCCGAATTGTATATACACTCGTTGCCATTGCGGGCATCTGGTGTATTTCCCTTTTGTTCCGCGACAGGGACACAGCAGATTCCCATTAACGAACCTCCATACCCCATATTGCAGAAAGACCATACCGAACAGTTTCGGTATGGTCTTTTTTTGCTTTTAATCAGAAAGGAAAAAAGAGCGGCTTCTGCTGTCAAATACAAACAGAAGCCGTTTTTTATTCATATTATGTATTAGAAGATGGACACTCAAAAGTAACGGCATCCAGCCTCTTGGCTACATCTCTGGAAATCTCTGCGAAAACAGCATGGAACCGGCAGGGACCGTCACTGTGATCATTGGTACACTCAAATCCCGGATTCAGACAGCGGCTGAGAACATAAGATCCCTCCACGGTCTCAATCACTTCTTTGAGCGTAATCTCATTTGGTTTTTTTGCCAGTTCATAACCGCCCTGCATGCCTTTAAAGGATTTGACAATTCCGCTTGCCACTAATTTCCGGAGAATTTTTAAGGCAAACCGAAGCGTAACCCCCGTACTCTCGGAAATTTTACGCGCATCCATTCGGACGCCGGATTTACACAGACAATTGACAATACGGATTGCATAATCAGACTCCAATGTGATATGCATGCGCGCCCACTCCTTACTATACTAAAATACTATATAATTTAGTATAGTACAACAAAAAAAGAATGTCAATGGAAAATCCACAGAATTAGTCTAAAAAGTCTTTCAAACGCTTACTGCGGCTTGGATGACGCCGTTTTCTCCGCCCTTTGGCCTCGATCTGGCGGATACGCTCACGGGTAACATTGAACTCTTTGCCAACTTCCTCCAAGGTACGGGAACGCCCGTCTTCCAGTCCAAAACGCAGGCGTAATACTTTTTCTTCTCTTGGGGTCAAGGTGGACAGTACGTCTGAGAGCTGCTCTTTAAGCAGGGTATGGGAAGCCGCTTCTGCCGGAGCCGGCGCATCGTCGTCCGGGATAAAATCCCCAAGATGGCTGTCCTCTTCCTCACCAATCGGGGTTTCCAGAGAAACCGGTTCCTGGGCTACCCGCATGATTTCGCGCACCTTGTCAACCGGCATATCCAGTTCCGCTGCAATTTCATCCGCAGATGGATCATGCCCGTTTTTGTGCAGAAGCTGGCTGGTCACCTTTTTCACCTTGTTGATGGTTTCCACCATATGCACCGGAATGCGGATTGTCCTCGCCTGATCTGCAATCGCGCGGGTAATCGCCTGACGAATCCACCAGGTCGCATAGGTGGAAAACTTAAATCCCTTGGTATGGTCAAACTTTTCCACCGCTTTTATCAGGCCGAGGTTTCCCTCTTGGATCAGATCCAAAAACTGCATCCCGCGTCCTACATAGCGTTTTGCAATGCTGACAACCAGACGCAGGTTTGCCTCTGCCAGGCGTTTCCTTGCCTCCTCATCTCCCTGTTCCATCCTGGTGGCAAGGTCAATTTCCTCTTCCGGAGTAAGCAGAGGCACGCGCCCAATTTCTTTGAGATACACTTTTACCGGGTCGTCAATACTGATTCCCTCGGAGGCAAGGCTGGATTCCAGATCCTCATTTTTCAGCTCTTCCATTCCATCGTCCGCGAAATCTTCAACGATTTCCACGTTCATGCTTTCCAATGTATCATACAGTTTTTCAACACGCTCCACATCAAAATCCAGTTCTTCCAGCGCATCGTTGATTTCTTTCGTGGTCAACTGGCCTTTCTGTTTGCCGTGTTCGAGTAATTCTTTTAAAACATCTTTTTTTTCCTGATTTGGCATAGACAATTTCCACTCCCTGCCGCCTTTCGAAAAGGCGTTGATTTCATCTATCTCAAAACAAAGGGACACCCTTTGTCATTTCCTCTTTTTCAGACCTTCAATATATTTCCGGAGTTGTTCACTGTTCATCTGCTTGACGTCCTGCACGGAGAGTTTTTGTTTTTCCTCTTTAAGCGCTCTCACATAGTCCATAACCTCTTCCCTGGTGTGGTTAATATCGTGGAACGCAGCCAGAATGGCACTAATCCGCCCCATCTGATCGGAATCAAATACAGAAGACAAGGCCATCAGATCAATGGATTTTCCTTCTTGAAGCCGGTTTACGAGCACCTCATAGATGTTACGGTTAAAATCGGTTATAAACTCCTCCGGTTTTAGTCCCTGCGACAGTTCGCGGACAAAATCCGGATTTTTCATTACCGCAGAGATCAGTCCTTCCTCTGCGCGCGCCGCCTTCGGATAAATCCTGCGCTGGGGGTTCAAACGGTCATTTTTCTCAAATCCCGCCAAGTGCAGATCTTTGCGCTCCTGATTCCGTTTACGGTAGAAATTCTGTTTCATATAGTCCTGTACCTGAAGCTTGACCGCTTCTTTGGAAACATCCGTCTCCCCTGCAATCTTTGCCGCATAGACGTCGATTTCCACCGGGGAACGGATCCCGGCAAGGATTTTTGCCGCCTCTTTGAGGTAGCCGACCTTTCCATCCGCTGTTTCCAAATCAAAATTACCCCTGGCCTTGGCGAGTTCAAATTCCATCGCATTGGAGCAGCCTTCCAAAAGGAGTTTAAATCGCGTCGCCCCAAACCGCTTGATATATTCATCCGGATCTTTCGCGTCCGGAATCGAAAGGATCCGTACCTTGATACCGGTTTCTTCAAACAGAGAGAGCGCCCGTTTGGTCGCTGTCTGCCCTGCGGAATCGGAATCATAGGCAATGATGACTTCCTTTGCATATTGTGCAATCATCCGCGCCTGATCCGCTGTCAGGGAGGTCCCCAGCGTGGCCACCGCATTAGTAAAGCCCGCTTGGTGCATTGCGATGACATCCATATACCCTTCTCCCAGGATCAGGGAACGCTCTTTGGTATTTTTCGCAAAATTAAGTGCAAAAAGGTTGCGGCTCTTTTTAAAGACCGGCGTATCCGCGGAGTTTAAATATTTGGGTTTGGAATCATCCAATACCCTTCCCCCGAAACCGATGACATTTCCGCGCACATCAATGATCGGAAACATAAACCGGTTGCGGAACTGGTCGTAATAAGAACCATTCCTGCCTTTGGAGACCAGCGCCGCCTGATATAGCTCCTCATCCGA
>CALDJI010000324.1 GCA_937901805.1 uncultured Clostridia bacterium
TACCCTATAAGTATTTCCCCTCTTTGTTATAGATGCCATAGTATCCTTCCTTTCCTGCTGGCGGGCATGAAAAGGCTGAAATAGAAAAGCTCAATTTTGAGCGAAAGTCATTTGGCTGTGAGGGTGTCCCGGAAATGTTCGGCCCTTGGGGAGGATGCGCGGTGGTTATTCAATGTCTTTCTTTTCTATTAGATTATTTGCATATTTTTTAATTGTTTTTTCAATCCATAAGGCATACACTTCATCATCAATCGTTGAACGGTTATGCAACTCTTGCATTTTTTTCCATTCAGTCAATATATCCTCCATTTTTCTATCATTAAAACGTATACTGTCGCAAAGATTTTTGGCATCTCCAAAAGGCAAGCCTTCATCACCGGTAATTGATATACTGAATATAGAATCAAACTGAAAAAGTATATTTAGCACATCAGCATATGTTTTTATCTCTGCATGTCTATCTTTAATCCACAAAGCCAATCAAGGGAAACATTACATTTTTCAGAAACGCTTTTTACAATTTCCAAAGATGGACTTTTTGCGCTGTTCTCATAAGCTGATAGCGTGGCAGATGTACACCCAACTTTTTCGGAAAATTGTCGTTGCGTCATATCTAGACTATTCCTTAATTCCTTAATTCTTTTTGATAATATAGAAAAATCTCCCATAATGAACCTCCTTTCTGATTCTGCTTGTATTATACAACAACTGTTTTGATATTTCAAATAAATTTGATAAAACATATAAAATTATATTTGATATAAAAAGTTATTGACATATTTCAAAAGTTGGAATAGTATATAAAGCAGAGGAGGTGGAAAATAAATGCGGATTGATGGAGCAAAGTTAGTTTACCAGCTAGCAAAAAAAGAAATGACCCAAACACAACTGGCGGAACTTACAGAATTATCTCGCGCAACTATCAACTATGTTAGAGGTGGTAAAAGATGCTCTGATGAGACAGGGAAGAAAATTGCAGATGCCCTGGGCGTTGATGTAACAGAAATCTTAGAGGATTAATCAAAATGCTGGCGGGCATGAAAGGGTTGAAACTTTATTGACTCGTACTTTAGTACGAACCGAATGGTAACGCCCATTTGGGACACTCCTAAACATTGAGAAACCCTAAGAAGAAAGGGGGCAAACATGGAAAATTTGGTTTATGTAAAGAAAAACACAGTAGTGTGTGATAGCCTACAGGTTGCAGAGAAGTTTGGGAAGAATCATCAACACATTTTGGAAGCGATTGATAAATTGACGGTCGAAAATTCGACAGTCGTTGAGATGTTTCACAAGGGGACGTATAAGGCGGATAACGGCCACATTTACAGAAAATACCTCATGAATAGAGATGGCTTTTCTCTTTTGGTCATGGGATTCACCGGGAAACAGGCTATTGAATGGAAATTGCAGTATATTGAAGCGTTTAACCGTATGAAAACATTGTTATTACAGAAACAGTCCCAAATCTGGCAGGATACCAGGAAGTATCAAAAGGAGATTAGGAAACAGGAGACAGACGCTATTAAGCATCTAGTGGAGTATGCACAGGAGCAGGGAAGCAGCAACGCCGCACGGTATTATGTCAGCCTGTCAAAGTTGGCAGATAAGGCCGCTGGGATCACGGACAGGGATAAGGCAACGATGGGACAGCTTGCAACACTGACATTAGTGGAGAATATCCTGCACCGCTGTATCATGGATGGCATTGATCTGGAAGAGCCATACAAGGATATCTATCAAGATTGCAAGCAGAGAATAGAGCAGTTTAGAACTGTGGCATATTTGGGATAGTAAGCACTGCTGAAAATTCGACAGTGAAAGGACTGTCGAAAATGGTGGATACCCATCAGACAATAAAAAAGAAGATGCCTATTGTTTGGCATCCTCTGCCATAGGTATCAAGGAAAGGAAGGAAAGGCAATGACAAGTATTATCACATTGAATCAGTTA
>CALDJI010000325.1 GCA_937901805.1 uncultured Clostridia bacterium
CCATGTGCACCTAATTCAATTTTTAATGTGTCCAGAATCCTGGGTACATATCAATTTCACTCATATCCGTTTTCCTATAAAAATTACTCCCATAGCGTTAAAACCGGGCGGTATAATGTACCGCCCGGTTTTAAATGTTTGGAGATATTTTCAAACTAGATAATTGCCTGAAGGATAAAGTTCAAGACGAACAAAATTGCAACCGCAGCAATAATCGGATGGATTTTCCGAACCTGTTTTTTGCAGATTTTGACGATACAGTAGAAGATAAATCCTGCGGCAATTCCATAGGAAATACTGTAGCACAGCGCCATAAACAGGCCAGCGAAAAATGCCGGGACTGCTTCTTCCAAATCATCCCACTTGATTTCCGCAAAAGAGGAAACCATCATGCAACCAACAACCACCAATGCGGGAGCAGTTGCCGCAGAGGGAATCGCACTGACAAAAGTCGCCAAAAAGGCGCTGAGTGCAAAGCAGATTGCCGTTACAACAGAAGTCAGACCCGTACGCCCGCCAGCCCCAATACCGGCAGCACTTTCTACAAAGGTTGTCGTGTTGGAAGTACCAAAAATAGCACCAATAGAAGTGGCCGTTGCATCTGCAAACAGGGCTTTATCCATTTTAGAGGAAAATCCCTTGCTGTTTTCCAGAGCCTTTTCATCTTCTTCGCTGAAAATACCGGTTCTGCGTCCTGTTCCAATAAAGGTACCGATGGTATCAAAGGTATCAGACATACTGAATGCAAAAATGGTAATCAGCACCAACGGGATTTTGGCCGGATCGGAGAACAGGGAAGGCAGACCTTCGGCAGTAAAGATTGCGCCAAAAGTAGTTGGGAGCACTTTGCAGGCCTCGGTAAAGCTGACCGTGTCCGCAGTGGAAGTTACGCCAAAGGGGATACCAATGAGGGTGGTGGCAATGATAGCAATCAAGATACCGCCCTTAACTTTCAGAACGCTGAGTACAACCGCCAGGACAATTCCAATCAGGAATACCCAGAAAACCGGCTGGTTCAGGGTTGGGATTGCGGGAACACCGCTCTCAAAACTGATGATACCGACATTGAGGAACCCAATATAGGCAATAAACAAACCGATACCGCCGCCAATCGCGTTCTGCAGGGATTTCGGGATTGCCTTAATGATATATTTGCGGACTTTGGTTACCGTGATCAGGATATTGATAAGGCCGCAGATAAAAACCATGGAAAGCGCTTGCTGCCAAGTAAATTTCAATGCAAAGCACACTGTATAGACAAAAAAGGCGTTGAGCCCCATGCCTGGAGCCTGCGCATAGGGCACGTTTGCGACAAGTCCCATAATCAGGGTACCGATAATCGAGGAGATAATGGTTGCCAAAAATACGGCGCCCCACTCCATACCGGACTGGCTTAAAGTGTTCGGATTGACGGCGATGATATACGCCATCGCAAAGAAAGTGGTAATACCCGCAATGACTTCTGTCGAGAAGGTCGTGCCATTTTCTTTGAGTTTAAAGAATTTTTCCACGTTGCATCCTCCTTGAAGTGTTTTCCATACGGTCTTATTATAAAAGAATGTTTGGTAAAAGGCAAGAAAATTAGACATGTTTTCTTCATATTTTGTTAATATGTCGGGAAAGCAATCGAATTTTATCCATTTCTTCTGAAACATTTCACACGCCTCGCCTCTTTAAAACGGTTATACAAAAAAATCGGACAACAAAGGGATAAAAATCAGGAAATCCTCATACAAGTAGAAAGAAAGAACCTGCGGAGGAAACAAAAATGGGACTTTATCCACTCCTGACAGCCGTGATTTTGGGCGTGATATTGGTCAACGGCTGGACGGATGCACCCAATTCCATTGCAACAGCAGTTGCTACCAGGAGCATGGAAGTCCGCCATGCAGTGTTTTTGGCGGCCGTCTGCAATTTCCTGGGCGTCCTCGGAATGACATTGCTGAGCGCAAATGTGGCAAACACGGTTTCATCTATGCTGGATTTCACCTCCGGGGATGCTGAAAAATCGGCTTTGGCACTGTTTGCCGGGATGTGTTCCGTCCTCTTGTTTTCCTGTACAGCCTGGTTTTTTGGAATCCCTACCAGTGAAAGCCACGGCCTGATTGCAGGGATTACCGGAGCCGCACTCTACCTAAATGGGGTATCCGCAGTGAGATTCCATCAGTGGGGAAAGGTTCTCACCGGATTAGTGATTTCCCTGACTCTTGGTTTTTTACTTGGATATTTTTTTACCGCTTTGATCCGGTTTTTGGGAAGATTCCTGAGCCGCCGGACAGCAGCCCGTCTTTTCCCCAAGGGAGAGATCCTGTGCGCCGCCGCCATGTCCGTTGTACACGGCGCGCAGGATGGTCAGAAATTCCTCGGCGTCTTCCTTATTGCCGCCTCGCTTCGCAAAGGGACGGAGGCAGGACAGACAGTCAGCCTTTCCGGACACGGAGGGACCATTTTGCTGTGTGCCATGATCATGGGCCTGGGAACCATGATCGGAGGAAAACGCATTATCCGTTCAGTCGGGTTCGGCATTACCCCGCTGCGCCAATATGAGGGGTTTTGCGCCGATTTGGCTTCCGTAGTCTCTCTGTTGGCCTCTACCCTTCCGGTCAGTTCCACCCATGTGAAAACCATGGCCGTTGTGGCAGTGGGTTTTTCCCAAAAAGGAAAACATGTAGAGATGCGGACGATAAAACAGATGGCATTCGCATGGTTTTTGACATTTCCCGCTTGTATTGTATTCGGGTATCTTCTGACGGGGATGGCTTTTCGATTTTTCTTTTGAAAGGATGGTACAATCATGGCGCTGAGATATGCGGAGCTTACTCCTTTATGGGAACTCATGCACTGTACGGTTCGTGCGGGACAGTTCCTGCAGAGGGCGACACAGGAACAGAAACCTTCCGGTCTGCTGCGGGAAGCAGAGGATTTACGCCGGCAGACAACCGCTTGGGTGCGGGAATGCTCCGTAAAAATCCAAAATACCTTTATCACCGCAATCGATGCAAAAGTTATGCTTTACCTCATCTATTATCTTTACAAACTGAGCAGGAATCTGTTGTGTACTACGCAGTTCCTGCTCAGTGAACAGCCGCTGGAATCCCCGGACTTAACCCGGTATCTCCGCTGGGTAAGCGGTTATACCCAAAAAGTCATTCAGCGCAGTGAGCAGTCTTTTCGGGCAGTCAGCCGTGGAAAAACTCAACGCCTGTGCACGGTATTTGATACTTCCGAAGGGGAAACGCTGTCCATGCAGGCGTGCAGGGATTTATCAACGCAGGAGAATATCCGGCTGGCCGCTATTCTCGCCATGCTTCGGCAATGCGAAAATACCGTTTATGATATCGACGTATTTACATTACAGCAGAGTATTTATGAGTAAGGCATATACGGACACACCCAGCCCCTAAAGCCGGTTGCAGAAGAAAGGCGGTATTTTTATTTCGGGCACTCAAAACGCACCCTTTCCCTTTCAGGAACAGAAAAAAGGAAAGCTGCTCAAAACGAAGCGGCTTTCCCTTTTTGATAGAAACAGCGGTTTCTTTTCCAGACAGGTATCCTTGGAAAAATCGATTAAAAAGCGCCTAAATTGATTTTAGGAAAAAGTATCCCGGTGCTTCACCAAGTAAGTAAGATAAGAAAAATCCAGATGGTATCCCAGCTTTTGGGCAAGTGCGGCAGAAATAGGCGTGGCAGCGTCCCAGCTGGGATAAAGCCCCCTGTCCAGGCACTCAAGAATCAGTTTGGCGGCACAGGCAAGAGCAAGCCCCCTACGCCGAAAATCCGGGTGCGTATCCACCTCAATCTCGATCCCCCCGTCATAGACGGAGTAAGAACTGGCTCCAGCTACTATTTTATCCTGATAAAGAGCACAGACGCCAAGGCCGCGATGGACGAAATCCTCCGCAGAATCAAACAAAGAGCAGAAATCTTTTGAAAAATCCTCCGCCAAACTCCTGTAATATAAATCCTCATCCATCAGGCATAAGGTAAATCCATCCGGAAAAGTACAGGCGGCTTTCTCCAAATACTCCCGGCCGAAAACATCCGGCTCTTTTTTAACTGCGTAACGGGTTGTCTTTTCAAAACGCCCTGAATAGACCTTTTCAATCAAGTCGCCCCATCCTGAACAAAGCGGAATCATCAGGATCGTATCTGAAAGGAACTCTTGCGGAATATTGCGGACAAGCTCCTGTGCTTCAGGACGCAAAAAATCCCCTGCAAAAAAGCAAAAATCCCCAACCATAATCTGTGCACAGTGAGGATTACCGGCATTGTCAGCAAAAGCTTTCCCCATATGCCCCTGTATACAAGAAAGAATCATCGTTTCCTCTGTATCCGAAAACAGCGGAACCAGTACGGACCTATCTTCCTTTTTTATTTCCGTGATCATACAAACGCCTCCCTTTTATTTGAGAAAATACAAAAAATCTTCTTACAGCCTGCATTCCTTTATCAAAATTTCCCGGTTAATCAATAACAAGCCATATTTCTGAGAATATTCTATCACAGGGAGCCATTTTTTTCATATTCCGTAACCCTATGTTATTATACTCCCTTTTCTGCAAAGGAACAGGATTGAGGAAAATCAGGAAATTCATTGTGCTTTTTACAGGAATAAGGTATAATAACTGCTACAGGTAGTTATTATACCTTATTCCTGCGACCGTTCCGTGGTATAAGTCAATGGAATTCCTCAAATATACCAGCGGTCCTGATAACAAAACTATTTACAAGCAAAAGAATGATAACAATCCTATAAAAAGCCGGTTTTATACGGCATCCCATTGTCAAGGAAACGGAGGAAATCTGTCTATGAGGGAACAGGACGTCTCGGAACTCTGCCGTCAAGTGAATCAGGTCGTCAAAGAGGCAGTTGAATATGCTCAGTCTCCTCAATTCCAGAATACAGTAAAACAGGGCGTTAAGAGAACCATGGACGGCGTACGGAATACGGTTGGAAATTTTACCGCCGGTTCCCGCCCTTTCCCGCCTTACCAAAACCCCAATTTCACACCGGGAGGCAACTATCGCCAGAGGACTCACCGCCCTGCGCAGTCCCCCTTCCATCAAAACTATAACGTTCCCCCTGTCTGTTATCCGCGTGCGGGAAGGCCGCAGGTGATTACCCCTCAAAAGGCGCGGCCGTCCAAAGGCACCGGCCTGTTCGTAATGGGCGGAATTTGCCTTTTCCTCTTTTTGGCCATTTTGGTGACCATGTTGGGGGATTTCCTGGTATCCCCGGTTTCCATGCTGGAAGACCTCAGCGGGAACCTTGTTGCACTCGTCCTGTTTGCAGGAGGTGCAATCGCCTCTTTTATTGGGGGTGCAAAAGCAAAGGGCATGTTTTTACGCGGAAACCGTTACTGGATGATTCTCCAGGGGCGTACTGTCTGCCCTGTTGCAGAACTTGCGGCAGGCGTCGATCGCTCCAAAGAATTTGTTGTAAAAGATATGCAGAAGATGGCGGCAAAACGCTATCTCCCGGTAAGTTATCTGGATTCCAAAGGCGAAACAGTGATTTTCGGGTACGACGCTTATCAAAAATATCTCCAGGAAGAGCAGCAGAAAGCGGCTGCACGCCAAAGAGCGGAGGAGGAAAATAAAAAGCGTCCCCCCAAAGTCAATGAAATGCTGCGGGAAGGCTTTCAATATATCCGGCAGATCCGGGAAGCAAACGAGGCTATCCCCGGGATTGAAGTCAGCGACAAGCTGGATCGCCTGGAAGAGATTACAGGAAAGATCTTTTTCCATGTAGAAAAACATCCCAACAAGCTTCCGGAAATCCGAAAATTCATGCAGTATTATCTGCCGACCACGCTCAAACTGGTCAATGCCTACCGGGAATTTGAAGAGCAGTCCCTTCAGGGGGAAAATATTGACAAGACAAAACAGGAAATCTGCGATACTTTGGACACCATTAACCTGGCATTTTCCAATCTGTTGGACGGCCTATTTGAAGACGACGCACTGGATGTCTCCGCAGACATCACCGTTTTGGAAACCATGTTCGCGCAAGAGGGCTTGACCGGCCATGATTTCCGGCGAAAAAAGCCAGTCTCCCGAGAAGAAAAGCAGGCAGGGGATTCATCTTCCCTGAAATAAGAGTATATTGATATCAGGAGGAAAAGACCATGAGCGATAATTTTGATGCAGTTCCAACTTTAACCCTTGAGCCAATGGAAGAAGAAAATCCTGCTGCACAGGAAACGGCTCTTCAGACCGCGCAGCCCCAATCCCCTGCTCAGGCGGTATTTGATGAGAGTATGCTCAGTGCAGAAGAGCGTAAAATGGTGGATGATTTTGCGGAAAAAATTGAACTGAGTAATTCCAATTTGATCTTACAGTATGGTTCCGGCGCCCAGAAAAAAATGGCGGATTTTACAGAAAACACTTTGGAAAGCGTCCGCTCCAAGGATCTCGGAGAAGTCGGCAACATGCTGACCGGGCTGGTCACTGAACTCAAAAGTTTTGACGTAGAGGAAGAGGAAAAAGGCTTTTTTGGATTTTTCAAGCGTTCTGCCAATAAAGTGACGGCACTAAAGGCAAAATACGATAAGGCGGAAGTCAATATCCAGAAGATCTGCGGCGTGTTGGAAAATCATCAGATCCAACTGATGAAAGACGTTGCTCTGCTTGATAAAATGTATGAACTCAACAAAGTATATTTTAAAGAGTTATCCATGTACATTCTGGCAGGGCAGAAAAAACTCAAAGAGGTTCGGGACACACAGCTCCCCGCACTGATGGCAAAAGCGCAGGCATCCGGTCTTCCGGAGGACGCTCAGGCGGCCAATGATCTTGCCTCTATGTGCGATCGATTTGAGAAGAAACTGCATGACTTGGATTTGACCCGCATGGTATCCATCCAAACGGCTCCCCAAATCCGGATGGTACAGGGGAACGACACCCTGATGTCGGAAAAAATCCAAACCACGCTTGTCAACACGATCCCCCTTTGGAAAAATCAGATGGTACTTGCATTGGGAATTGCCCATTCCCAGCAGGCGGCGGCAGCCCAGCGCCAAGTTACTGATATGACCAATGAACTGCTGCGTAAAAATTCTCAGGCGCTGAAAATGGCAACAGTAGAAACAGCAAGGGAATCCGAACGCGGGATTGTGGATATCGAAACGCTGCGGGAAACCAACCAGAATTTGATTTCCACTTTGGATGAGGTGATCCAGATCCAGCAGGAGGGCCGTCAGAAACGTGCGGATGCGGAACAGGAACTCCGCCGGATCGAGGGCGAACTCAAACAGAAGCTCTTAGATATCCGGGGTTAACAGGGAACTATGCCCGTATTTAAAAATACGGGCATAGTTTTTAAGCGACTGGAATAGAAAAAGATTTACAAAATTCTTATGGATTTCTTATGATTTCCAGGATAAGCTAAAGGAAAAAGAAGGAACAGGAGAAAACAGGAACAATGGAACAATGGATTATTCAGATGATGGAACAATTCGGTTATTTCGGGGTTGCTTTCCTCATCGCACTGGAAAATATTTTTCCACCGATCCCCTCCGAAGTCATTTTAACATTCGGCGGTTTTATGACTACCTACACCTCACTGAATGTCTGGCTGGTCATTTTAATGGCTACCATTGGTTCCGTATTGGGTGGACTTGTCCTTTATGGGATCGGCAGAATACTGGATGCGGATCGGCTGGAACGGATTTTATCCGGCAAAATCGGAAAAATCCTGCATTTAAAACCACAGGATGTAGAACGGGCTCAAAACTGGTTTGCCCGCAGAGGGAAAGCAACCGTCTTTTTCTGCCGGTTTATTCCCATTGTCCGCAGTCTGATTTCCATTCCTGCAGGAATGATGAAAATGAATGCCGGGATCTTTCTTATATTGACTACGCTGGGCACTGCTATCTGGAACACCGTACTGGTCTGGCTCGGCGTATTTGCCGGTGCATCCTGGGAAAAGATCGTCGAATATCTGGGAGTATATTCTGAAATAGCAGTGGTTATCCTTGCCATCGGAGTACTGCTCTTTGGAATTTTCTTTTACCGGCACCGCCTGAAAAAGAAAAAGAAAGAATCCTCCGCACAGGATGATAAAACCATTGAATAGAAAAAGAGGCTGTTTGACAGACAGCCTCTTTTTTTAAATTTCTCCGTACAGCAAATTTCCCATTTATTTATGGAAAAATGAGAACAGCCTTTTTTTCTCATAGGGTTCACTGGTAATGGAAAGAACCGTATAACCTGTACTGTCAATCGCATCCCGCAGCGTCTGTTCATCCACTGCTTGTTCAGAAATAACGACTGTACGCTTTTTCGCGTGGGAAGACGTCACTTTTTTGATATCGGGCAAAGCCTTTCTCACGGCATCATTTATATGGGCTTCACACATCCCGCACATCATTCCATCGACTTGCAGCGTATATTTTGTCATAAGCAGATCCCTCCCAATGAAAGCTGAAATCTGTTTGGCTTTGATAATTTCCCAAATCGTTCAGTTAGATTTCACTAACTATATAATATCACAGGATACACAAAGCGTCAACCGTTGAGAAGCCGTTCCTCCGGTAAGCAATGAAAAAGCACGCAGGGTGATTTTCCCTGCGTGCTTTAGGGGCGCCTATGCCTCTTCAGATTCAGCTTCTTCGGGATGCTGTAGTAAGTGGAGTTCTTTTCTCATTGCTTCAACCATATCGGCCAGCGCCTCTTTGGTCGGCCGTTTGAGGTTGTCAAACATCTGCTCTTTTGGAACCCACCAGACCGGGCCTCCTTCATCCTCCGGAGTATCCCCATGGACACGCGGGAAATAATGCCACAGCAGATGCGTTCCTTTCTTTCCATGGAGTTCATACTGGACATGATCCGGGTGAAACGTGTTATAGACTGCCTTTCCTACCAGCGCCATGTCCGCAAGGAACTGTTTTTGGAATTCCGGTTCCAGTTCGCTGAGCTCTGAATAATGTTCTTTGCAGATGAATACCGTATACCCTTTAAAATACTGGTGATCCCCGATCACCACATAACCGGTTTCCAATTCCGCGACAAAGTAGGGATTCATCCCTTTTTTTATCATGTCAATTCTCTCGCAAATTCCGCATCTCATATTCGGGATACCTTCTTTCCTGTTTTATTGATTAGGAACGGGGCAGAACCATCAGCCGCCGACATTCTTTAAAAGGAAAAAGACTCGCTGACAAACGCCGTCAGAAGAGCCGTACAAGCCTCGACGTCTGCTATATCCACAACGGAAACGGGGGCATGGACATAGCGGTTTGGAATACTGATTCCACAGCTGCGCACACCGTCATTTGACTGGTTGATCGCCCCTGCATCGGTTCCGCCTGCTGCCAAGACCTCCATCTGATAGTGGATTTTCTCGCGCTCTGCCACGTCCACCATCCGGTTTACCAGCATCTCATCGCAGATAACGGAAGAGTCCATTGCCTTGATCGCGGCTCCCCCGCCCAGTACCACGTTACCGTTCTTGTTATCCGGAGTATCAAAACTTGGCGTGACGTCCAAAGCAATGCCAATATCCGGATGGATACCTTGGGCCGCGACCCTGGCTCCGCGCAGTCCCAGTTCTTCCTGTGTGGAAAACACATAGTACAGATCATTTGGGCACTCTTTTATCTGCTGGATGCTCTTGATTAAAATATACGCGGCAACACGGTCATCAAAAGATTTACTCATATAGCGTCCGCTGACAAGTTCAACACATTCGCCAATATAATGTGCCGTGTCCCCCACACGGATATATTTTTCCGCATCCTCTTTGCTGGTTGCACCGATATCCACATAGAGTTTGGAAACATCGTTCTTCCCAATCTCTGCAATATTGCTTTCTGTCATCAGAGCGCCCTTAACGCCATTTTGGAATTCAACCCGGTTTGCATAGGAGGTATACATGGAAATCCCACCGACAGCCCGGACTTTCAGATAACCTTCATCGGTGATTTTCGTTACCATAAATCCAATTTCATCAATATGCGCGCTGGCCATAATCTTTTTCGGGGCTGCGCCGGTACCCTTTTTGAACGTGATGACATTTCCCAGTGCGTCCATTTTCACTTCATCGACGAACGGACGAACTGTCTCGGCAACATAGGCGGCAATCTCTTTTTCCCGCCCGCTGACGCCAAAAATCTGAGTGAGTTTTTCGAGCATGTTATTTCCTCGCTTTCTTCTGCCTGTCATTAAAACCAGTCTGTCACAACACCGGAAAATACCCCGCCCGGCAGATAGCAGAGCATAAAGCCTTTGAGGATACGTACTGAAAACACTTCTAATAAGACACATTTATCATAGCATAAGCAACAAAGATTTTCAATTTAAAATCTGTAGATTTGTGTCAAAGAGAAAGAAGAATTCCGACCGGGCAGTGGTCGCTTCCCATAATCTGAGGACAGATAAAAGAATCTTCCAATTGATCCTTTAAGTTTTCAGAGAGCAGGAAATAGTCAATCCGCCACCCCGCGTTGCGTTCGCGTGCCTTAAACATATAAGACCACCAGGAATACGCATCTGTCTTATCCGGATAGAGAACACGGAAGCTGTCTAAAAAGCCGCTTGCTAAAAGTTCCGTCATTTTTTCGCGTTCTTCCTTGGTAAACCCTGCGTTTCCCCTGTTGGATTTTGCATTTTTCAGATCAATTTCCTGGTGGGCGACATTCATATCTCCGCAGACAACCACAGGCTTTTTCTCCTTCAGGGAAAGCAGATAGGCTCGGAACGCATCTTCCCACTGCATCCGGTAATCCAGGCGCGTTAATTCCCGCTGGGCATTGGGCGTATAGACATTGACCAGAAAAAACTGCTCATACTCCGCTGTAATCACCCGGCCCTCCTTGTCATGTTCCTCAATCCCAATTCCATAACCGACATGAAGCGGTTCCTTTTTCGTAAATACAGCTGTCCCGGAATACCCTTTTTTCTCTGCGGAGTTCCAGTATTCGTAATACCCCTCCAAAGGGATTTCCGCCTGTCCCTGCTGCATCTTTGTCTCCTGCAGGCAGAGGATATCCGGTTCCAGAGAGGAAATGCTCTCCAGAAACCCCTTGTTCATGCAGGCACGCAGTCCATTTACATTCCAGGAAATCAGTTTCATCAAGATGCCTCCTTCGGTTATATAGATTCCATCAATTCTTTACAAAGCTCATCCACAGTAACCCCCTGTACGCGGAGATCACAGACATGGCGGTAAACCGGAGCACGGGAAGCATGTCTTGCACGCAGTTCCGGCTCGCCCCCTCTGGCAAGAGGACGCGCAGTGTCTCCTTGCAGCACCTCAAGAATCCGTTCTATCGGGGTATCCGAGGAGTTCTACATTACGGGGATCTAAAACCGCCCCGCCTCCCAAAGAGATCACAGCGCCCTGTCTTGAGGAAACTTCCCGGACTGCCTCTCTTTCCAGGCGGCGGAACGCCTCCTCCCCATGTTCTTTAAAGATTACAGAAATTGGCTTTCCCTCCCGCTGTTCCACGAGCTCATCCGTATCCACCGGGGAAATTCCAAGCAGCTTACCCAGCCGATTTGCAACCGAGGTTTTTCCGCACCCCATAAATCCGCACAGAACCAGGTTATCCCTATGATAACGTTCTTTCAGCCGTTTCAATGCCAGTTTTGCGGCAAGGACTTCCTTTGTATCCAAAAGCTGCTTTTGAGAAAACTGTTTTGACAACCAAATCTGCTGTGCTTTTGCAGCTTGTCCTACCAGCATCAGCAACCCATCCTGACAGGGAATACTCCGCTTTCTGGCCTCCTGTATGAAGGCGGTTCTTCTGGGATTGTAGATGCAGTCAAACAGATATTCCGCTTGTGGACAATGGGCCAGCGAAAGCGGGGAGCATCCCTCTTCGGGAGACATTCCCACAGGCGTCCCGTTGATCACGATCTGTGTCTGCTGCGGAATATGGCTAAAATCTGTCAACTGGATTTCATATCCGCAGCGGCGCAGAAGCTGCTGCAGGTGCCGGGCTTTTTGTCCCTGCGGTTCCCTTGCACAGACCGTCACGGCAGATCCGTGTTTTGCAC
The DNA here is from genome assembly GCA_937901805.1 of uncultured Clostridia bacterium. Classification (GTDB taxonomy): domain Bacteria; phylum Bacillota; class Clostridia; order Oscillospirales; family Ruminococcaceae; genus Pseudoruminococcus_B. The sequence continues at coordinate 12,001 of CALDJI010000325.1, forward strand.
AGAGATAGGCCGCCATTGCGCTTACTCCCCCGTTCCCCAAGATCAGCGCGTCTTTTCTTGCCAGCGAGATCCCATCCACTGAAAAGGCAAGTGACATCCCATCCAGATCGGTATTATATCCATATGCCTTTCCGTCTGAAAACAGGACTGTGTTGACGCTGCCTAATGATTTGGCATCCTCATCGATTTCGTCAAGCAGGGGCAATACATCTATTTTATGCGGTATCGTCAGATTACAGCCCCTGCATTTTTCCTTTGCCAGGGCGAACGCTTCCCGCAGCTGATCAGGCGGGATCTCCACAGCAATATAGTCTGCATCCACCTGGTTGTGCTCAAAGAGCAGCTTATGCAGCTGGGGAGAAACAGAATGTGCGATCGGATAACCAAAAAGAGCAAAGGTTGGCCGTTTGGGCACAAATTCCTGAAACTGGGAAAGCGTATAAATCATGTCTGTCCATCCTTTCTAAAACCGCAAAGGGAACCAAGCAGAGCGAAAAGTGCCTTTTCAAATGCACGGTTATCCTCTGCCGTGCGTTTGCGGTTTCCATGTGTCTTTTTTCCGCTGCGGCGCATTTTTTGTCCCAAGTGCCGCTCAAATAAAAGCCTGTCCATATTTTGGGCAGTATAGAGCATCCCGTTTTGATGAATTGGATGACAGTTTTTAGCAAGCGCCATGGCAGCAACGCCGTAATCCTGTGTCACCACAATGTCTCCGCACTGAACCTGATTGATGATTGCAAGGTCTGCACTGTCACGGGATTTATCCACAGTCTGTATCGTGCTGTACCCATCCCGCAGCTCATGGCTGGTATCCGATACCATGATAACCTGTACGGAAAATTGTTTTGCCAGTTTCACAATAATTTCCTTAACCGGACAGGCATCTGCATCTACATAAATCCGCATGGCGCTCCCCTTTCCAAAACACAGGAAAATGAGAAAATCAGGCGCTTGTTCCAAGCGCCTGATTTTCTTTCCTTTCAGAATTCCAGATCATGCCCGGTAAAATTATGATATATCCTGCGCAGTACAGCAATGGCGTCCTCCCGTTCCTGTTCAGAAAAACCGGAAAAACAGATTTCCTCCTGTTCCCGCAAAAACACCTCGCTGACACGTTGGTGTGCATCACGCCCTTTTTGTGTCAGGTGAACGGTCATCACACGTTTGTCCTCCCTGGAAGTCCTGCGTTCTACCAAACCAGATTTTTCCATCAATGTCAGGATGCTTGTAATCGTAGCGGGCTCCAGCTGACACTTTTCCGCAATCAGCTTTTGATTACAGCCGTCATACCGCACTAACATGTCAAGCAGCATGGGCTGTCCTCTGGTCAGGCCATTCTTAGCAATCCCTTCTCCCGCATATTTGCGGTGAGCATTGAAAATTCCGCCAAGCAGTTTATGAAATACCGGATCCTGCAACTTTTTCCCCTCCTAAAAACAGGAAAAGGCTTTTCCTTTTTTCTTATTATAGTCACCTAAAAAAAGTGATGTCAACCAAAAAAAGGATTTTGTTTGGTTCTTTAAAGAAGTTTAAGGAATTGGAGGGTTTTCAAATGGACAAGTTGTGTTATAATTATAAGAAAGAGAAGATATTTCCGCCTGTGTATGGACAGTGAAAAAAATGCCCATGCTGTTGGTGGTTCTCCATACCAATATTTATCAGGAAGGAAAGCTGTTATGCCGTTTCCAGTCAGTATTCAATCTGCGCCGGTTGTCTGGGATACGCTGCCGGTGGCAAAATTAACGGAATATCCCTTTGCAAAAGGGGCATATCGGCCGTTTTCCCAGGCCAGAATCTGTTTTGTGCCGGATCAGGGGCTTTTTATCCGGATGTGGTCGTTTGAAGCGCAGTATCGCTGCGAAGAACTCGAACCCCGCGTCCTGCTGGAAGACAGCTGTATGACAGTCTGCCTATCCGAAGGCGGGCAGCGATATCTGCAAATAACACTCAATGCAAACGCTGTCGCCTGTATACAGGAATGCGGGGAGCAAGGGCTTCTTAGAGAGTTTGGAGCAGACTGCCTGCATGCTCTTCATGCATTTACCGGAGAGGATTTGCAGGGTGAATATTGGGGGATCGAATTTTTACTTCCCAACAAATTCTGGCAGCAGGATCTGTCGTTTTCCCCTCTGCGGATTGGGGGGAATTTCCAGGGGAATTTTTATAGTACCCGTTTGGATGGAATGAAAGAGCATTTTGGATGTTTCTATCCGGTTCACAGCAGGAAACCGGCATTTTTGCCGGAATCCTTCGGAAACTTTCAAGTAATAGACTATTAGAGAAGGAGTTGGATCTGTATGCGTACATTTGGAAAATTTTTAGCATGGACCCTGATACTCGTAGCAGTTATCGGTGGAATTCTTGCATTTGTCGATTATTTGTATGAAACTTATGCAAAGCACTACATTTCCACCCAGGGCGACGAATAAGAGAAAGCGGGAGACTGGATGCCTCCCGCTTTTTTCTTGAAACAAGGATTGCAATCCAATAACAAAACTGTTATACTATATCCGTTGTTCCTGTATGGAGAGTTGTCCGAGTGGTCGAAGGTGCAGCACTCGAAATTTTTTGAAGAGTTGGCTGTTTGCTCCGCTTAAA
>CALDJI010000326.1 GCA_937901805.1 uncultured Clostridia bacterium
TTTTGCAGCACCTTCTGCGGCAGTTTGTGCTGCGAACGGAGTGGATTTTCTGGAGCCTCTGAATCCGAGGCCGCCGGAGCTTGCCCAAGAAAGAGCATTGCCCTGTGTATCTGTGATCGTAACGATCGTATTGTTGAAAGTAGACTGGATATGGGCGGCGCCACGCTCGATATTCTTGCGCTCGCGGCGGCGGCGAGTTGTGGCCTTCTTCGGTTGTGCTTTTGCCATCTCTCGTTTCCCTCCCTAATTACTTCTTCTTGTTGGCGATTGTCTTCTTCGGTCCCTTGCGAGTACGGGCGTTCGTTTTAGAACGCTGTCCTCTGACAGGAAGGCCTTTGCGGTGGCGGATGCCACGATAGCAACCAATCTCAATCAGTCTCTTGATGTCAAGTCCTACGTTACGGCGAAGGTCGCCTTCCACCGTGTAGTTCTTGTCGATATAATCACGCAGTTTGGAGACATCGTCCTCGGTGAGGTCTTTGACTCTGGTATCCGGGTTTACACCGGTTGCTGCGAGGATATCGTCAGCAGATTTGCGGCCAATCCCCAAAATATAGGTAAGGCCAATTTCGACTCGCTTTTCTCTCGGCAAGTCAACACCAGCGATACGTGCCATTTACAGTTGCACCTCCATTGTATCGGATTCTACATTAACCCTGACGCTGTTTGTGCTTCGGGTTCTGGCAAATTACCATTACGCGGCCCTTGCGCTTAATCACTTTGCATTTTTCGCAGATGGGCTTAACGGAAGGTCTGACTTTCATGTGAAAATACCTCCTTGAAAAGGCCCGGTCGGGCTATTTTGAACGCCATGTAATGCGCCCTTTGCTCAGGTCGTAGGGCGACATCTCGACCGTCACTTTATCACCCGGAAGGATACGGATATAATTCATCCTCAGCTTCCCGGAAATATGGGCTAGGATTTTATGGCCGTTTGCAAGTTCTACCTGGAACATCGCGTTTGGCAGAGCCTCCAAAACAGTGCCTTCAATTTCAATGACATCTTCTTTTGACAAGCAAATTACCTCCTCGGCGCTGCCGGCTGCTCCGGATAATTGTATCCATGGAGCAATTTCCGCAGCTGTTTGTCTGTAAGGTTCGGATCAAGGGAAACAAACGTGTTGGTTTTCTGGACATGTTTGGGCTTTTTACGTTTTGGGTGTTCGAGTTTACGCAGTTTGCCGTCTGCCAGCCAGATAAACCCCTCTTGTATTTCCAGGACAACAAAATAGCGTCCCTTATCCCGTCCTGAAAGCGATTTCACGATCTGTCCTCTGGAAAGCTCCATCAGGCACCTCCGTTACGCTTGGGTCAGGATAACGGGTCCATTGTCCGTAATAGCGATGGTGTGTTCAAAATGTGCGGAAAGGCTGCCGTCTGCCGTTACGACAGTCCAGCCATCCGGCATTTGTTTGACCTGCCGACGTCCTGCATTGATCATCGGCTCAATTGCGATAACCATGCCAGCCGCTAACCGGACGCCCCTCCCTGGCTGCCCAAAATTCGGCACCTCAGGAGATTCATGCAGTTCTTTTCCAACACCATGCCCGACATATTCCCGCACTACGGAAAATCCGCGCGCTTCGACGTATTCTTGGACAGCATGCCCAATATCGCCGATGCGGTTGCCTGGGATTGCCTGCCGGATCCCTTCATAGAGGCTTTGCTTTGTCGCATCCATCAGTGCCTGTGCCTCTTCCGAGACGCTCCCTGCCGGAAATGTTGCCGCATTGTCGCCATGGTAACCGTTGTAAAACGCACCAACATCAACGCTGACAATATCCCCTTCGTGAATCATCCGATGAGGACTTGGGATACCGTGGATGATTTCGTTGTTAATAGAAAGACAGGCGGAACCAGAAAAGCCGCCGTATCCTTTAAACGATGGAACCGCGCCCTGAGAACGGATAAAATGCTCAATTTTCAAGTCAAGCTCCCCAGTCGTGAGTCCGGGTTTTACCAATTCTCCTGCGTACTGCAACGCCTGAGCAGAAATCCTGCATGCATCACGCATCACTTCCAGCTCATGTTTCGTTTTAAGTACAATCATGATTACGCCTCCAGCGCCGCAAGGGTTCTCGCTGAAACTTCGCTGACATCCCCCTGCCCATCAACAACTTTGAGCTTGCCGCTCTTCTGATAATATGCAATCAAAGGTTCGGTCTGGCTGTGATACACATTCAGTCGATCCTTGACTGTCTCTGGCTGATCATCCTTACGGATGACAAGCTTTCCGCCGCACCGATCACACACGCCCTCTACCTTAGTCGGTTTGGATACGGTATGATAGGATGCGCCGCATGCCTCGCAGACACGTCTGCCGGACATTCTCTGAGTAATTGCCTCGTCCGGAACCTCAATATCAATGACCGCGTCCACGGAAACGCCCATTTCTTCGAGCGTCTGGGCTTGCGCCACCGTTCTTGGGAATCCATCGAGGATAAATCCGTTGTTGCAGTCCTCCTGCGCAATGCGCTCCTTCAGCAAAGCAAGGACAATCTCATCCGGAACCAGTTTTCCGCTGTCCATAAAAGACTTGGCTTTGACACCGTATTCCGTCTGGTTTTTCACTGCCTCTCTCAGAAGGTTTCCTGTTGAAACGGATGGGATATGCAGATGGTCACAAATGACCTCCGCCTGTGTGCCTTTACCGGCACCGGGCGCTCCGAGAAGTATGAGCTTCATAAGCGTTCTCTCCTCCTCGCAGGTGATTCCTGCGTCATTCAAAGGATAAGCTGTATCCTTCTACGGTTTCTTATTCCAAAAATCCTCTGTAGTGACGGGACATCATCTGGGTTTCAAGCTGGCGTGCCGTATCCAGGGCAACGCCGACCACGATGATGATAGAAGTACCGCCAAGCGCAATATCTACCCCGGTAATTCCGCCGACAGCAATCGGAAGGATTGCGACAACAGCCAGGAAGAGCGCACCGACAAGCGTTACTTTGGAAATGATCTTCCCAATAAACTCAGAGGTCGGTTTTCCCGGACGAATTCCCGGAATCGTACCGCTGTTCTTGCGCAGGTTGTTTGCAATTTCCAGTGGATTGTACTGGATTGCAACGTAGAAGTAGTTAAACCCGATAATCAGAATGAAATAAATCAGCGCATACCACACAGTATTGTAATTAAACGCACCGAAGAATTTTCCAAGCCAAGAAGACTTATCTGGATCAACAAACCCAACGATGGTGCTCGGAATTGCAAGCAGAGAACTTGCAAAGATAATCGGCATAACGCCGGACATATTGACCTTTACCGGGATATGGGAATTTTGTCCGCCATACATCTTGCGGCCCACCACACGTTTTGCATACTGTACCGGAATCCGGCGTTCAGCATTCGTCATAACAACGATAAAAGCAATCAGTGCAATAAAAAGAATCGCAATCAGCGGAACAAAGAAGAAGTACTTGGTTTCACCCTGGCTGCCAAGCTGGAGCAGTGCCCACAGTTTTCCAACAGTAATTGGGAACCGAGAAATAATACCTGCAAACAAGAGGATGGAAATGCCGTTGCCAATCCCCTTTTCATTGATCTGTTCGCCAATCCAAACGACCAATCCTGCGCCGGCAGTAAAGGCTAAAACAATGACAATTGCAGCAAAAATGCCGGAGAAACCACTGGTATATTTGACGGCGCCATAATTTCTAAACATAAAGTAATAGGCGATTGCCTGTACCAATGCCAAACCAATGGTCACCCAACGAGTGATTTTTGCGAGTTTTTTTCTGCCTTCTTCCCCTTCTTTGGAGAGTCTCTCCAAAGGACGGATAGCAATTGTCAGCAGCTGGATCACAATCGTAGCAGTGATATACGGAGTAACTGATAGGGCGAACAAGGTGGCTTTGGAGAAAGCACCGCCTGTCATCATATCAACGTATCCGAGTAGGCTGCCCGATTGGCTCATCAGCGAATTCATTACGCTTGCATCAAGGTAAGGGACAGGGATAGCAGCCCCCACTCTGAAAATCAGGATGATTAACAGAGTGTAAAGCAGCTTTTTCCGAAGGTCAGGGACTTTCCAGGCGTTTCTGAACGTCTCAAACACCTTACATCACCTCGGCCTTTCCGCCCGCCTCCTCGATTTTCTGCTTTGCAGATGCAGAGTAAGCAGCGACTTTCACGGTCAGCTTTTTGGTCAGCTCACCATTTCCAAGGATCTTGACACCGTCAAGCGCCTTTTTCACAAGACCTGCTTCCATCAGTGCATTGGTATCAACAACAGCGCCATCTTCAAACTTGTTGAGGGCACTGACATTGATTGCCGTATACTTGGTAGCGAAGATATTGTTGAAGCCTCTTTTCGGAAGACGTCTTTGGAGCGGCATCTGGCCGCCTTCAAATCCTGGTCTTACTCCACCGCCGGAACGTGCATTCTGGCCCTTATGGCCTTTGCCAGCGGTTTTTCCGCTTCCGGAACCATTTCCTCTTCCTTTGCGGAATGCTTTCGTATTGGAACCCGGTGCCGGGGAAAGCTCATGCAGTTTCATGTGTTCGCACCTCCTTGCCCAGTGTGTTGTCTGAGCGAATCTAAGTTTTCAACAGAATTCACGTCAAACGCGACCAGAAGAATTACTCTTCTGTTACTTCAATCAGGTGGGAGATCTTAGCGACCTTACCCTTGGTAGCCTCATTATCCGGCTGTACGGTAACAGCACCGATTTTGTGCAGTCCGAGGGAATGAGCGGTCGCAATCTGGTCGTCTTTTCTGCCCACAAGGCTCTTTACGAGCTTGATTTTGAGCTGTGCCATAGCGTTTCTCCTCCTCTTAGCCGATAATTTCCTGTGCAGACTTGCCGCGCATTGCAGCTACCTGCTCTGCATCTCTAAGAGATGCAAGGCCTGCGATTGTAGCGCTTACTACGTTGCAGGGGTTATTGGAACGAAGGCATTTGGTTCTGATATCCTTAATTCCTGCGGTCTCCAGAACAGCACGGACAGCACCGCCAGCGATAACGCCGGTACCCTGTGCAGCCGGTTTCAAAAGAACACGGCCGGCACCAAACGCGCCAATAACTTCATGAGGGATAGTGGTTCCCTTCAAAGAAACCTTGATCAGGTTTTTCTTTGCATCCTCAATTCCCTTGCGGATTGCCTCAGGGACTTCGGAAGCTTTGCCCAGACCGTAGCCTACAATCCCATTGCCGTCGCCGACAACGACGAGAGCTGCGAATTTGAAGATACGGCCGCCTTTTACGGTTTTCGATACACGGTTGATCGATACGACTCTTTCAGTGAGATCGAGTGTAGATGCATCAATTCGAGCCAAAGTATTCCCTCCTCCTCTTAGAATTTGAGGCCACTCTCACGAGCACCTTCCGCCAGCTCTTTGACACGGCCATGGTAGACATATCCGCCGCGGTCAAAAACAACATCAGAAATTCCTTTTTCCAGAGCTTTCTGTGCAATCATCTGGCCGACTTTACGGGCAGCTTCTTTGTTGCCGCCGTTGCCCTCAAATGCTTTATCCATGGTGGAAGCCGCTGCGAGGGTTACGCCGTTTACGTCGTCAATAAGCTGCGCGTAAATATGCTTACTGGAGCGGAATACATTCAGGCGTGGACGCTCAGCAGTACCGCTGATTTTCGCACGGACTCTTGCGTGTCTTAAAAGCCTCTGCTTGTTGCTGTCAGGCTTTTTCACCATTGTTAGTTCACTCCTTTAATTACTTCTTAGCCTTACCGGCTTTACCCTCTTTGCGGATGATCGTTTCGTCTACGTACTTGATACCTTTGCCCTTATATGGCTCCGGCGGACGTTTCTCACGAACTTCTGCTGCAAACTGGCCGACTTTCTGTTTGTCGGGACCGGAAATGACGATTTTGTTTGGGGCAGGAACGTCGATTGTGATGCCGTCAATCTCCGGTACGATAACCTGATGAGAATAACCGAGGTTCATCACAAGGTTTTTGCCCTGTTTTGCTGCACGGTAACCGACACCGTTGATCTCAAGCTCTTTTTTGAAGCCGTTGGTAACGCCTTCCACCATATTGGCAACGAGAGAACGGGTGAGGCCGTGCAGGGATCTGTGCTCTTTGCCCTCAGACGGACGGGTAACAACAATCTCGTTGTTCTCGACCGCAACGGACATATCTCTGTGGGTTGCACACTCCAGGGTTCCTTTCGGGCCCTTCACTGTGACAACATTGCCGGCGATCTTGACATCGACTCCAGTCGGGATCGCAATCGGCTTTCTACCTATACGTGACATATTCGATGCCCTCCCTTACCAGACGAATGCAAGGACTTCGCCGCCGACAGTTTCCTTGCGGGCCTGCTTGTCAGTCATAACGCCTTTGGAAGTGGAGAGGATGGCGATACCAAGCCCCTTCATAACCTTCGGCATATCCTCGCAGCTTGTGTAAATACGCAAGCCAGGTTTGGAAACCCTGCGCAAGCCTTGGATAATCTGAGTTTTATTTTCTCCGTATTTCAAGGTGATACGGATAATACCCTGTTTGCCATCTTCGATGGTCTGAAAGCCCTTGATGTAGCCTTCATCCAACAGAATCTGAGCAATTGCTTTTTTCATATTAGAAGCCGGGACATCGACCGTGTCGTGCTTTGCAGCATTTGCATTTCTAATACGGGTCAGCATATCAGCGATTGTATCAGTAATTTGCATGCCGTTACCTCCTTTGCTCGAATTACCAGCTGGACTTCTTCACGCCCGGGATCTCGCCTTTGTATGCAAGCTCTCTGAAGCAGATACGGCAGATGCCGAACTTGCGAAGATAAGCGTGCGGTCTGCCGCAGATTTTACATCTGTTGTAGGCACGAGTGGAGAATTTCGGGCTTCTCTGCTGTTTTGCGATCATTGACTTTTTAGCCACTTCAATACCTCCTACTTCGCAAACGGGGCGCCCATCAGCGTAAGCAGCTCGCGGGCTTCCTCGTCGGTCTGGGCAGTGGTAACAAAGCAGATGTCCATGCCGCGGACCTTGTCGATTTTATCATACTCGATTTCAGGGAAAATCAGCTGCTCTTTGAGGCCCATGTTGTAGTTGCCACGGCCGTCAAAGGAGTTTGCGTTGATTCCTCTGAAGTCTCTGACTCTCGGGAGAGCGACGTTGAAGAGCCTGTCAACAAACTCATACATCTTATCAGCGCGCAGGGTGACCTTTGCACCGATGTTCATACCCTCTCTGAGTTTAAAGTTTGCAACGGATTTTTTTGCCTTGCAGACGATCGGTTTCTGGCCGGTAATCGCTGCGAGATCCGTCATAATTGCATCGATAACTTTTGCATTATCGCGCGCTTCGCCACATCCTACGTTAATCACAACTTTATCAAGCTTTGGGATCTGCATAACGCTTTTGTAGCCGAATTTCTTCATAAGCGCCGGGGCAATGTCTTGCTTATAGGTGTCAAATAACCTTGCCATTTCAAATCCTCCTCACTTAAAAAGTTTCGCCGCAGTGTTTGCACAAACGCTCTTTGGTCCCATCGGAAAGGATCTTGTGTGCGAGTCTGGTCGGCTTGCCGCATTTCGGGCAGGGGATGGTGATGGCATCGATATAAGGGCGGTGCAGCTCCACCGTCTTT
>CALDJI010000327.1 GCA_937901805.1 uncultured Clostridia bacterium
AATTCTCCTTAACAGAAATATCGGCACATCTGCCCGGATGGAAGGTGGGATTTTCCTTCTGCGCCGAATATTGCACGTCGTCCACACCGCATGCGGCGAGCAGCTGCTCGACGATTCCCTTTAAAGTAAAGAAATCTGCATTGTCCCCATAGATGCCGATTGCAAGCGTCGGTTCCTCCACTGGGAGTTTTCCTTCGCCTTGAGACAGATAAATATTGCCGATTTCAAACATTTTTGCAGCAGCATTGCGGTTGTTGTAGTTTTTCGAGAGGGTTTCCAACATGGACGGGATCATGGTTGTGCGCATAATACTGGTATCTTCGCCGAGCGGGTTGCGGATGGTAACAGACTGACGGCGTTTGTCTTCTGCAGGCATGGCGATTTTGTCGTAATATTTCGGGCTGATGAAAGAGTATGTCATAATCTCATAACAGCCGAGCGCGACCATGGTCTGGTTGACTTTCCGCTCAAATTTCTGTGCTTTTGTCAAATGCCCTTCTGCGCTTCCACGGATTTGCGTAACCGGGATCTTGTTATAGCCGTAAAAACGGGCGATTTCCTCCGCGATATCCGCTTTATGCTCAATATCCGAACGGAAAGAGGGAACATGGATGTTATCCTGTTCATCCACAATGAAACCGATTTTCGTAAGGATAGCCGCCATTTCATCCCGGGTGAGGTGGATATCGAGAAAATGGTTGATCCATTCGGTTTCCAGTTTCAGAACGACAGGCTGAGTATTTGCATTGTTGACGTCGATGACGCCGCTGACGACTTCCCCTGCGCCAAGCATCTGCACCAGTTCGCAGGCTCGCATAACTGCGGGGAGTGTCGTGTTGTGATCAAGCCCTTTCTCATAACGTCCGGAACTTTCCGTGCGCATGCCGAGTTTCTGTGCGGTCCGGCGGACGGCAGGGCCGTTGAAGCAGGCGGATTCAAAGACAATCGTATTGGTGTCATCCATAATCCCGCTGTATTCTCCGCCCATGACGCCGGCAACTGCGGAGGGTTTTTCTTCATCTGCAATGACCAGCATTTCAGGGGAGAGAGTTCTGTTTTCCCCGTCCAGAGTAGTAATAGACTCGCCGTCCTTGGCGTTGCGGACAATAATTTTGCCGCCCTTCATGTATTTCAAATCAAACGCGTGCATGGGTTGGCCGTATTCGAGCATGACATAGTTTGTGATATCGACGATATTGTTGATCGGGCGCACGCCGCTGGCGCGCAGCCGTTCCCGCATCCAGCGGGGGGATGGTTCAATTTTGATATTTTTGACAACTCTGGCAATGTAATGCGGGCAGAGCTCCGGATTTTCCACAGTAACACTCAGGTAATTGTGGATATCATCTTCTGTAGATTCCTGAACCTGAGGCTCATGCAGCATCAGTTCTGTACCATAGGTTGCAGCGGCCTCCCGTGCCAAGCCGATTACAGACAGACAGTCCGGACGGTTGGAAGTGATTTCAAATTCCACGGAAACATCATTAAGACCCAGTGTTTCGCGGATATCCTGCCCGAGCGGAGCCTCTTCTTCCAGTACATAGATACCGTCTTCAATCCCGTTTGGAAAATCATGGACGGTCAGGTTCAATTCGGAGAGGGAGCAGAGCATGCCGCTGCTCTCCATCCCGCGGAGTTTTCCCTTGCGGATTTTTTTACCGCCCGGCAGGGTAGAGCCGTCCAGGGCAACCGGGACATAGTCTCCGGCCTTCAAGTTGGTGGCCCCTGTACAAATTTGAAGCGGTTCGCCTGTTCCAACGTCAACCATGCAGACGACGAGCTTATCGGCGTTGGGATGCGGTTCAATGGAGAGGATTTTGCCGACGACAACCTTTTGAATTTCTTCGCCTTCGATTTCATATCCTTCTACCTTGGAGCCGGACATGGTCATTTTATCAGAGAATTCTTTTGGCGTGGTTTCAATTTTCGTATAGTCAGCCAGCCATTTCATTGATAGATTCATGGTGATACCCTCCCATTAAAACTGATCCAGGAACCGCAGGTCGTTGTCAACCAGCAGTCTGAGGTCGTCAATATTAAAACGTCTCATGACGATGCGCTCAAGGCCCATGCCAAAAGCAAATCCGGAATAGACCTCCGGATCGATTCCACAGGTTTTCAGAACTTTTGGATGTACCATTCCGCAGCCAAGAATTTCAATCCAGCCTTCGCCTTTGCACAGGCGGCAGCCTTCTCCATGACAATGGAAGCACATAATATCCATTTCCGCAGAAGGTTCTGTAAACGGGAAATGGTGTGGACGGAAGCGGACTTGTACATCTTCTCCGTATAGGCGCTTTGCAACGGTTTCCAGAGTTCCTTTCAAATCCGCCATGGTTACGCCTTTGTCAACCACAAGTCCCTCTATCTGATGGAACAGGGGGGAGTGGGTGGCGTCTACCGCGTCAGAACGGTAGACACGCCCCGGAGCCAGAATCCGGATAGGGGGTTTCTGATTTTCCATAACATGGATTTGCACACTGGAAGTCTGGGTGCGAAGAACGATATCGTCGTTAATATAAAAAGTGTCCTGGGTATCCCTTGCCGGATGGTCTTTCGGGATGTTCAGTGCTTCAAAGTTGTAGTAATCATATTCTACTTCCGGACCCTGGGCAAGATCGAACCCCATTC
>CALDJI010000328.1 GCA_937901805.1 uncultured Clostridia bacterium
AGCCCGGATTGGCAATTACCTGAGCGGACTTGACCGCGTCCCCGGTGATTTCCGGGATCGAATAGACAGCGTGAGAATGTGCTTCGGGGTGCTGATAGCTGCCATGGTACCACTGCTGATAGTCCGCCTCCTCATGCAGGCGGAAATCCGCGCCCAAATCAATCAGGAGCCTGCCTTTGGCAAGGCATTTGACCGCAAGCTGTTCCGACACGCCGTGCGGAACCGAGGCAAATACCACATCGCACTGATCAATGACGGTATCTTCATCCACCAGAACGTCGTCGTTGATCTGATACAATGCCGGATAGATTTCGCTGATGGGTTTCCCCTCAAAACTCACCGAGCACAGCGCAGTAATCTTTGCCTTTGGGTGGCCGAGCAGCAGACGGATGAGCTCCACGCCCGCATACCCGGTCGCCCCGATAATCCCTACTTTCACAGTTTGCATGTATTCTCCCTCATTCCCAGTCAATTCCAATCATTTAACCGTTTATTTTCCTAAAAAATCCAGAACCTCTTTGATATGGGCCTGCACCATCTCCGGCGCCGGACCTCCCGGCGCCTTCCTGCCGCTGACACAGGTATTCAGGTGGATCGCCTGATAAATATCTTCCTCAAAGACCGGGCTGAGCGCCTGATAATCTTCCAAGGAGAGTTCCTCCAAAACCGTATTTTTTCGGATACAGAGCGCTACCAGCTGCCCGGTAATCTTGTAGGCATCCCGGAACGCGACGCCTTTTTTGGTAAGGTAATCCGCGCAGTCGGTTGCGTTAATAAAGCCCTTTGCCGCCGCTTTCCTCATATTTTCCGGGAGTACTTTCATGGTCTGTACCATCGGGATTACTGTGATAAGGCAGATTTTCGCCGTATCAATGGCGTCGAACACCGCCTCTTTATCCTCCTGCATATCCTTATTATAGGCGAGAGGCAGCCCCTTCATCATAGTCAGCAGGGTCATCAGATCCCCATAGACTCGGCCAGTCTTTCCACGGATGAGTTCGGTAATATCCGGGTTCTTTTTCTGTGGCATAATGGAAGAACCGGTCGCATAGGCGTCATCGAGTTCTACAAATTGAAACTCCCAGCTGCACCAGAGCACCACTTCCTCAGAGAAACTGGAGAGGTGCATCATCAGGATAGACAGCGCGCCGGCCAGTTCAATCATGAAATCCCTGTCCGAGACCCCATCCAGGCTGTTTTTTGTAATGGAGTGAAAACCGAGCAGATCGCAGACCATCTGGCGGTCAATTGGATACGTCGTGGAGGCAAGCGCCCCGCTGCCAAGCGGCATTTCCAGAGTGCGGCCTTTGGCATCCTCCAGCCGGGCGATATCCCGGCGGAGCATTTCCGCATACGCCATCAGGTGATGGGCGAAGGTAATCGGCTGCGCCCGCTGCAAGTGCGTGTACCCCGGCATAACAGTATGCAGATTTTCCTGCGCCTTTTCACAGAGGGTCTTGAGGAATTCCCGAATCAGGGGGATGAGCTCATCAATCTGGTCGGCGACATACATCCTGTCGTCTAAAGCCACCTGATCGTTGCGGCTCCTTGCCGTATGCAGGCGCTTGCCCGCCGTACCAATCCGTTTTGTCAGTTCCGCCTCCACAAACATGTGGATATCCTCCGCCTCCATATCAATGGGAAGGGCGCCCGACGTGATATCCGCTTGAATCGACTGCAATCCCTGGATAATCTCCCGGGCGTCTTCCTGCGGGATAATGCCCTGTTTGCCCAGCATGGTGGCATGGGCGATACTTCCCCGGATATCCTGCTCAAACATCCGGCAGTCAAAGGGGATGGAGGAATTGAAATCGTTCACTCTGGTATCAATCTGTTTGGAGAACCTGCCGGCCCACATCATTTTTTTCTCGCTCATCTGCCGCAACCGCCTTTATCAAAATCAAAGTATCCCTGATAAAACAGGATCCGGGGGAACCCTGCCGATATGCGGTTCCCCCGTTCCTTTTTCAGGATGTTTTTATTGGTTTTCGCCGCGTTTTTCATCCAGCAAGGCCTTGACCTTGATGGGAAGGCCAAAGAGGTTGATGAAGCCCGCAGAATCATTCTGGTTATAGTTGTCATCCTCGCCAAAGCTTGCCGTTTCCTCATCATAGAGGGTATAGGGGCTGGTAACGCCGGCGTTGATCACATTGCCTTTATAGAGTTTGAGTTTTACTTCGCCGGTGCAGTGTTTTTCCGTCTCATCCACAAATGCGGAAAGCGCTTCCCTGAGCGGGGTATACCACTGGCCGTTATAGAGGATATCCGCAAACTTGAGGGCAACCTGCTGTTTGAAATGCTGGGTTTCCTTATCTACGCAGATGGTTTCGAGGATATCATGCGCCTCATAGAGGATGGTGCCGCCCGGAGTTTCATAGACGCCCCTGGATTTCATGCCGACCAGCCGGTTTTCCACAATATCTGCAAGGCCGATCCCGTTTTCCCCTCCGAGTTTGTTGAGCTTCTGGATCAAGGTGACGCCGTCCATTTTTTCCCCGTTCAGGGAAACCGGGATTCCCTTTTCAAACCCAATGGTAATATAGGTTGGTTTATCCGGAGCCTGTTCCGGGGAAACTCCCATTTCCAGGAAGCCCTCTTTATTATACTGCGGCTCGTTTGCCGGATCCTCCAGATCCAAGCCCTCATGGGAGAGGTGCCAGAGGTTTTTATCCTTGGAGTAATTGGTCTCCCTGGTCAGTTTGATAGGCACGTTTTTGGCAATCGCATAGTCGATCTCCTCGTCCCTGGATTTGAGTTCCCAGGTTCTCCAGGGGGCGATGATCGGCATAGTCGGTGCAAACGCCTTGATCGCGAGTTCAAACCGCACCTGATCGTTGCCCTTTCCCGTACAGCCATGGACAATGGCGTCCACATTCTCTTTTTTTGCAATTTCCACCAGGCGTTTGCCGATAATCGGCCGCGCAAATGCTGTCCCAAGAAGATATTTCCCCTCATAAACTGCACCGGCTTTCAAAGAAGGGAAAATCACATCGTTCACGAGTTCCTCTTTGAGATCCTCAATGTAAAGTTTGGAAGCCCCCGTTTTGACTGCCTTTTCTTCCAGGCCGTCGAGTTCCGCCTCCTGCCCGACGTCCGCCGCTACCGCAACGACTTCGCATCCATAATGATCTTTGAGCCAGGGGATAATAATCGATGTGTCCAGACCGCCGGAGTAGGCCAGCAGTACTTTGTTGTATTTCTTTTCCATTGTCCATGCCTCCTGAGAATCTATCATGAATTTTTTTGCTTTCTGTATTTATAATTATACATTCAGTTTAAGAAAAATCAAGCTTTTTTATGAATAAATATTCTACAATTTTATTTTTGAACGTTTTCACTATTTTTATCTTTTTCTCTGATTTTATCTTATAAAAACCGACTATTTATCTTTTTGGATTTCTTTATAATTTTTACCTTTAAAAGAATAATTCCAGATAAAATGAATATTTATAATATAATAATTATTCATATGAAACAAAAAAACATCCCCCTGTATCGTAGATACAGGGGGAGTGTCCAAATTTATAACAGGATGTCATCCAGCTTCCTCTTGGGAACATGGTGAACCTGATTTTTATCTCGGTAATATGCTGTAGACTGGCCTTCTCCCAGTTCCTCCAAAACAATTTTTTCGTCCGGGACGCCGAGTGCCAGAATCATCATTGGGACATAGCGTTCTTCCAAACCGAGATCGCGCGCCAGATCTCCCGGGACAAAATTGCGGATCATGATGCCGCCATATCCCGCTTCTACCGCCGCAAGCAGGATTGTTTGGGAAACGATCCCCACGTCTACCAGAAAACGCTCGGTATTAGACGCCACCTGTTTATCCTGTACGACAATAATATAGGCGGACGGGCGTTCCCCCTGTGCAGGGCCGTCATAATCTTTCAGCAGGCGTGCCCATTTGGTATGGGCAAAAATGACGTGATTGCTCTGTTCCTCATTGGACAGCAGATAACGGAATGGCTGCAGGTTAATGCTGGACGCCGTCAACCGCGCAGCGTTGACAAACCCCTTGAGCTGATGGGCCGGAATATGCTCATGTTCCCTGTATTTCCGATAGCTTCTGTTTTTCTTTACCAATTCCAGGATATCCATATACCCCACTCCTTTCTTTTTTATTTTAACATATTTCCTCATTTACAGCTATCTGAATCTCAAATTCCACAAAATTACATAAAATGGAATATCAGAAAAATTATTACATAATATTTAGCAGTTTGCCCAATTTTTTTTACGAATCCTATGCTTACTACAAGCGTTTCTTATGGTATAATAACTGCATAGCAGTGGCATGACGCTGTTGATATCCATCCTTTTGAAGCAGGGCATCTCTCGTGGGGAGAAGATATTTCGCGGCATGGGTAATCATCCAGATTATGAAAGAGCCTATCAAACACTGGAATTCAAATGAAAAGAGGAATACCAATGAAAAAAAGCACTGTTTTCCTGCTTTCCCTAGTCAGTCTACTTTCCGGAGTCTTGCTCGGGTTCCTGCTTGTCCCCACTAAAAACGGCATACGGATTGTGGGGAGCATTTCCAGTACAGAAAAGACAGACAAAGACCGGCCGGACAAGTGGGAGGATCTCTCTTTTTATAAAGAAGAGGAAGATTAGCGGCAGTTCACGAATCACTTTTTAGAAGCTTTTTTCGAGGAGGTAAATTGTTATGTCAACCTTTTTTGAAATGAATCCAAAACACTTTGATTACAATGTATTCCGTTTAATCGGGGACAAATGGGGCCTGCTTAGCGCCAAAAAAGAAAGCGAATTTAATATGATGACCGTAAGCTGGGGAACATTCGGGGTGTTGTGGGGAAAAAACATTGTCAATGTGTTTGTCCGCCCTCAGCGGTATACCTATGAATTTATTGAAAACAGCGACACCTTTACTCTCTGCTTTTTTGACGAGAATTACCACAAATCCATGGAAACGGCAGGACGGATTTCCGGAAGAGATTTTGACAAGGTAAAGGAATGCGGATTTACCCCCATCATTGATGGGGATGCCGTCTATTATGAAGAGGCAAAGTATGTCTTTATCTGCCGGAAACTCTATCGGGATGCTTTTCACCCTGAACAGTTTACTGACAAGTCCATCCCTGATTCCGTTTATACGGCCAAAGACTATCATATTTCTTACGTAGGAGAGATCGAACGAATCCTTGTCCGCAGGGAAGAAGAAAAGATAGATAACATTCTATTATAGTGAAAAGCATAGAAAAACAGCGCTGCAAAATTTGCAGCGCTGTTTTTTGTTTTATGAATTTTTCATGATAACGCTCTCTATGACTTTTGCGACATCCTCACAGGATTTGCTGCAACGTTCAAAACGTCCGAATATCTCTGTCCAGACAATCACTTCCATTGGATCCGCTGAACCATCATACAGGTTATAAATTGCCTTGGTATATAAAGCATCCGCCTGCTCCCTCATGGTATGAATCGAAACAATATCATCATGCACCGTCTGAGATTTCCGGAAATGCTTAAACTCCACAACCGCCTTATGCATAGCGGTACAGCAATCAAAAATCGTATTGGCGAAGGTCAGCGCCTCCGGACGCGGATTCTTGACATGGAACATATAGAAACTGGTCATTGTTTCATCAATATGATCCGTCACTTCATCCAGCTGATGCGCCAGTTCCAGGATATCTTCCCGATCAATCGGCGTAATGAACTCTTTTGCCAACATCTGCATCATCTCATGCTTTTCATCATCGGCAAGCTGTTCCAGTTTATGTACAGAAAGCATCCGCTCTTCCATCTGTCCGATCTGATAATCCGAAAGCATATCCTGCATCAGACGGGATGCTGCACTTGAGTATTCCACTGCCCGTACAAATACATTAAAATACTCCTCATCTCTTTTTCCTCTTGCCATAAGTAAGAATCCTCCTTAAAAAATCCCTGATATTTCACATTCCTAAAAGATTTTCATGAACAACATTGCCATTAAATATCCAATAAGACCGCAACCTGGGAAAGTCAACACCCAAGTGAGAATCATTTCCTTTACCACGCCCCAATTGACAGAAGAAAGCCGCTTGGCAGCGCCAACGCCCATAATCGCAGTGGTTTTTGTATGAGTAGTACTGACCGGAATTCCTGTAAGGGAGGAAATAAGCAGACAGCCCGCACCAGCCAGATCGGCGGAAAAGCCCTGATACTTTTCCAGCTTGACCATATCCATACCGACCGCTTTAATAATCCGATATCCGCCAATTGAAGTTCCCAACGCCATCACTGCGGAGCAGAGGATCATCAGCCAGATAGGAATCTGGAAGCTGGTGACTTCGCCCTGCCCCTGGGCAAGGAAGATCCCAAGCATAAAGACACCCATAAACTTCTGGCCATCCTGCGCACCGTGCATAAAAGCCATTGCAGCGCCGCCCCCAATCTGAGCATAACGGAAAAACGGCGTTGTTTTATTCCTGTTTAAGTCCCGGCAGAAGAATTCTGTCAGCCGCACTGTACCAAATCCCATTGCGAATCCAAGAAGCGTAGAGAGAACCAGCCCATAGAGAACTTTTACCCATTCCCCGCCATTAATCCCACCAAAACCGCCATGCAGAGCAATTGCGGCGCCAGAAATGCCGGCAATCAAGGCGTGGCTTTCGCTGGTGGGAATTCCAAACCACCATGCAGCGGTTGCCCAGGTTACAATTGCAAAAAGCGCTGCACACAGTGCAACCAAAGCCTGGTGGGTATCTCCGCCAAAGTCCACCATATTATAGATGGTTTCTGCAACGGTTGCATTCAGCATTGTCATGACCAGGACGCCGAGAAAATTAAAAACAGCAGCCATAAATATAGCGGCTCTCGGTTTCATGGAACGAGTAGAAACACAGGTGGCAATTGCATTTGGGGCATCCGTCCAGCCATTGACCATAATGACGCCCAGCGTCAGCAAAACCGTTATGGCCAGTGCAGGATTATGCATAATTGAACTGATAAACTCCCCCAGCGATATACTCATTGTGGGTTCCTGCCTTTCTTTACAGATTCTTTTTCTTTTTCTTTCCTGAATTTAATATTATTGTATCATAATTAGAATGGAGTGCATATTGTTTTTTTCCCTACGCTTTTCCAAATTTCGCAATTTATTTCAAGACAATTTGCTCAAATGAACAATTTCGCGAAATTTTTAAAATTCCACCGCTGTTTTTTTCAGAGAGATCCCTTGCCAGTTTCCAGACAAAAAATCTCCGCAAACCATCCTCCTGGTTTACGGAGATTTTTTTCCGTTTTCATAGAAGTAAATAAAGCAGCGCCAATGTCAAAAGCATATCCTGCTCATCATTATTCAGTAATACCAGTAGCAAAGCCAAAATCAAAATTGTATCTGAAGAGCCTTTCAAAGAATCCAAAAGCCCCTTAATGCCGGAAAAGGACGAGAGCTGCTGAGCAGATGAAGGATGTCCCTGGGTGGAAACAGGTGAAGGAGGAGAAATTGGGCGCTGAAACGGGTTATGTACGGACTGTCTGCGGGAGGACGTCCTCTCTTGTCCATGAGCGACCGGCCCTGCACCTCCGGTCTGCACGGCATTGTTTGCCCGCCGCTGCATCTCATGGACTCGCCGGATAGCGTCCTGCTGCATCCGAAGCATATCTGCATCCGAATAGGCCATCAGCGCTCACCCCCCGATCCGAACAGCCCGCTTTGCACAAACATTGGCAGCAAGCTTGCAAGCTTCATCAGTTTCAGCGCCTCGTCCACCCGATTCTGCCGTTCTGGACGCAAATGGGGTTTGAGCGATTTAAGCAGCACCGTATTTTTATCGTCCTGATTATAAGCGGACAACGCCTGCTGGATTTTCATAATCATACCGACATCCAGACCGGCAAGAGGATTGGATGAAGTTTTCCCGGATGAACCCTGATTTGTTCCCGCAGAATCTGCTCCCGCGCCGGACAGCATGGACATCAAGCCGGACAAATCCGGCATCTGGTTCCCCTGTCCATTTTGCGCAGAAGAGGCAGGTGGGGTATCCGGCCCTCCTCCCCCGCCGTTTGTTCCCCCGGATGAAGACAATGCAGAGGCGAGCTGCTGCAGCTTTTGCATCCCATCCTCACTGGACAAGAAAGCATTGAGCTGGTTTGTCAAATCATCCACGCCATCATCCCCTCTTTATTTTTTTGATAATTTCATCAACGCTTTTCCCACGCATCAGATCCTGCAATGCTTCCGGATTTTTTTTGAGAGTCTGGAGCAAGTTGGGGTCCGCAGATTCCTGCAAATGGTTGTACTTTCCATTTTGAATATCACTCATTAATTTTTCGGGAGTTGTTCCAAGTTTTTTAGCCGCAAGAGAGAGCAGTGCATTCATATTTTTCTGAGAATCCATACAAAAACCTCCGTTTCAGTTTCAAAACTGACAATGCCCGCATCTGACTTTACAGGCATAGACAATGCTGTTATTATTTTTATGTGGAGTTTTTCAGAAATAGAAGGCGCAGAGGAGGAGAATCGTATTTATGAGAATCGTAGCTGTTTCGGATTCCCACGGAGACTTTTATCATCTAAACAGAGTTATAGAACTGGAACCGGATGCCGACTGTTTTCTTTTTTTAGGAGACAGAAAAAAAGAATTGGACGATATACGGTGTCTGTACCCCCAAAAAATCATACTCAGTGTAAGGGGGAACTGTGATCTTTCCTGCGACGACAAAGATACCGATATCCTGATGCAAAATGGGAGAACCATTATATATACCCACGGACATCTATACAATGCAAAAATGACCAAAGAGAAACTTCTGGAACTTGGAAAAAGAAAACAGGCAGATATGGTATTGTACGGCCATACCCATATTCCGGATATTCTTTATCGGGACGGGATCTATCTTGTCAATCCAGGAAGCGTCGGTATGCCCAAAACAGGAGAACCGACCTATGCGATCATTGATTTTACTCCGGAACGGCTGGTTCCGGTAATCAAACCCATTCGTGAATAAGGGGAATCCATTTATGAAACTGCATCATCTGCATACCAAAAAACTCGGTCAAAATTTTTTATATTTTGATAGTTTAGGCTCCACCAATGATTATCTGAAAGAACACGCAATGGAACTTCCCGACGGCACCGCAGTGGTTACCGCCAACCAAACCGCAGGAAAGGGGCGTCTGGGCCGAAGCTGGCAAATGCGGCTGGGAGATTCCCTTGCGATGAGCATCCTGTTTCGCCCGGCCCCCGCCGAGCATGCCGCCATTATGCCGGTACTGTGTGGAATCGCAGCAGCCCGGGCAATTTCTGCACTATGCGGCACACAGGTATTCATCAAATGGCCAAACGACTTAATCATTGGAGGCAGGAAAATCACAGGGATATTGTGTGAAAGCAGGATAGTCGGAAACAGTGGATTCCTCATCTGCGGCATTGGGGTAAACACCCATGCCGCAGAGGGATACTACCGAGAATGCGGATTGCCTTATGCCGGCTCTATTCAAATGTGCACAGGTGTTTCCGTCTCCCATGAAGAGCTTGCCTGTCGAATCCTGGAAGAACTGGAAATGATATATGAGCAATTTTGCAAAGACGGTTTTTCATCCCTTGTCGATGAATATTCTTCTCTTTGTATTAATCTTGGCAGAGAGGTACGAGTTATCTACCGGGAACGCGAGGTGCTTGGAAAAGCAGTCGCCATTCAGGAAAACGGCGCGCTGAAAGTTCAGACAGAACAGGGGATTCTCTCCGTCTCATCAGGGGAGGCTTCTGTCCGGGGAATTTATGGATATGTATAACTTACATAGTGCAAAAAAGCAGCGTGCAGAAATTCTGCACGCTGCTTTTTCATCTTATCGTTATCCGTTTTACCGTCTTCTTTTTTATGCTGGTTCCGGCGAAAGGACACCAGAAAGTGAAAAAATTGTCATCGCCAGCATACCCGTCTGTATCCACAAATAGGTGACATCAGTCATCCCGTGCAGCAGAACCACCGCAAGCTGTCCTACAATTAAAATACACAGCTTTTTATCATACTGATATTGGAAAGCTTCTATCAAGGGCCGCAGCAACTGCAGCATAAAACAGAGGAACAAACCCGTTCCAATCACACCAAAATCCAAAATGAGATTTAAATACAGATTATGCGCATGCGTGGTCTGAAACGACTGGTATTTTACATAGGCATCCATATACCCCAAAACGCCATGTCCAAACCAGGGACTGTCCTGAATCCCCTTAACCGTAGTTTCCCAGATTTCCTCCCTTAAGCCAAGGGTTTTCCAAAATTCCGCAATCCGAGGAAACAGACCGGGTATGGTCAGGATTAAAATTCCACCCAGCAGCATACCGGAAAAAATCAGGTAAAACCCTGTTTTCCGGCTGTAGAGCAATGTGACGACCAGCACCCCGCCGCAAAGCGCCGCAAGAGACGACATACTTCCGCTCAGGTAGATGCCCAGTCCTGCACACAGAATAAAAAAACAGTAATACCACCGACATTCCGGACGAGTTAAAAGCTTATAGATACTCAACATCACTGCCATACCCATCATAGAACCATAGTAATTGGCATTGAAATAGAAGGAAGCTGTACGGTACTGTACGGCAAACGGATCGTCATGGTGAACGATAAACTGGACAAGACCCACCAAAGTCCCCAGCACACTGACAACCAAACACAAATCCGCCATTGTTTCAAACAGAGGTTTTGTCAATACCGCCCTTACAAAAAAAACATAGAACACAAGCAAAATAAACAGCAGTCCCGTGCCCACGCCAATCCAGAAGCCACGCACGACAGGGACGATTACAACCAGTGAAAGCAAAATCATCATAGTTTTAAAGCCGCGTGCAACAAACATCTTTTCCCGCAAGACTTTATGGGAAAACAAATAAACCACACAGACAAGCGCCATAAGCGCAGACAAAACAAACGGCAGAAAAGTCGAAACTGCGGCAAGACAAAGGAGTTTTTCCTCCACGCGAAACGAAGAAAACGAATGCTTGATTTGAAGAAAATAAGAACTGATTTTCATAAATTGACTCCCTTTAGATCCGCGTCCAATTCTGCCCCGATCGCTCTGCAATTATGGAGTATTTTAACATATGTCCCATTCCTTTTCAATGAAACCTGCCGGATTGCAGGGGTTCTTATACCATTCTTAAGATTTTTGGTTGATTTTCTACCTAAAAGCTGTTAAAAAAATATTTAATTTGCAAGTGCTCGCCATTTTATATTAAAATAAAATGAAGAAACTCCAAGTTTTTGGAGAAACCCCCGTCATCTCGTTTGTAAATCCTGTTATCAAATTTATATTGGAGGTTTTTTTGTGGCTTCGTTGAACTGGTTTCACCGCCGGCATATGCCCGGCGGTGCGAATGTCCCTCATTTTAAACATACATCGGAATGTGCGACTGCACTTTTTCCAACCCCTTCTAAGGTCTGTATCCCTATGCAGCAGCACATCGGCGCTCCCTGTGATCCCGTTGTCAAAGTTGGGGACACTGTCAAGGCCGGGCAGCTGATTGGGGACAGCCCGTCCCCGGTATCTGCACCGATTCATGCCAGCATTTCCGGAAAAGTGACCGCAATCGGGGAGATTCTGATGCCTTTCGGCACAAAGTGCACCACTGTCACTATCACTTCAGACGGTGAAAATACGCTGGATACTTCCTTATGCCCGCCTACACTTGACAGCAAAGAGGACTTTCTCAAAGCCATCCGCTCTTCCGGACTGGTGGGGCTTGGAGGCGCGGGATTTCCCACCTCGATTAAGCTCAACCCCAAAAACATCCAGGAAGTCAACACTTTGATCATCAACGGCGCTGAATGCGAACCGTTTATCACCTCCGACTACCGGGAATTTATGGAAAACACGGACGACGTGATAGAGGGAATCCTGCTGGTAAAAAAATTCCTGGATATGAATGACGTCTACATAGGAATCGAAAACAACAAGCCGGAAGCCATTCGGCTGATGACCAAAAAGCTGGCGGATTATCCGGAGATCCATGTCGTAACCCTGAAGTCCCGCTATCCGCAGGGCGCGGAAAAAGTCCTCATCTACGAGGTGAGCGGAAAAATAGTCCCGGAAGGAAAACTTCCCGCGGATGTGGGGGTACTGGTGATGAACGTCGCGAGCATTGGGTTTTTAAACCGCTACTGCAAAACCGGAGTCCCGCTGATCTCCAAACGGCTGACCATCGACGGCAGCGCTATTTTACACCGCAAAAATATCCGCGTCCCGATTGGCACTATGATTTCCGATGTAGCGCAGTACTGCGGCGGGTATACCCAGCCGGCGAAAAAAATCCTGATGGGCGGCCCAATGATGGGAACAGCCCTATACACCGATGAATTTCCCATATTAAAACAGAACAACGCCATCCTGTTTTTTGGGGAGGAAGACCTGCCCAAACACAACCGCCAAACCTCCTGTATCCGCTGTGGGCGCTGTGTGCGCGCCTGTCCAATGTCCCTAATGCCCTTGGAAGTGGAGCGGGCATACCGGCAGGATGATATCCCCGCGCTGCAATCCCTTAAGGCGGTGATCTGCATGGAGTGCGGGAGCTGCGAATACAGCTGTCCTGCCAAGCGCCCTCTGGTTTCCGTCATGCGCCTGTCCAAGCAGGCGATACGAAATGCAGCTGCAAAACAGAAAAAAACAGATTAATATGGGCTGTTTACCTTTTTCAATTTGACAAAACCAACATTTTTTCCGAGATTTCTCTGAAATCCGGATCGTTTTGAGGAAAAAGGCAAACCCTGCTTCGGACTGCTTTGGGAAAAGCAAGCCAAAATTGCAAACAAAAAATAAGGGAGGTTTCCTTTTGTGGAAAATAAACTCATCGTATCCTCGTCGCCGCATTTAAAAAGCGACAGCAGTACCGCCGGCATCATGCGTGACGTCATCATTGCGCTTGTCCCTACCCTGATCGCCTCGGTCATCCTATTTGGATTCCGCGCACTGGTGGTCACTGCTACCTGCGTGCTGTTCTGTATTGTGTTTGAATACCTGTTTAACCGGATTATCAAACGGGAACAGACGGTTGGGGACTTTTCCGCCGTTGTCACGGGGCTGTTGCTCGCCTTTAACCTGCCGACAACCCTTCCCCTTTGGATGTGCGTGATTGGATCCTTTGTCTCCATTGTCATTGCAAAGCAGCTGTTCGGCGGGCTTGGGCAGAATTTCGCAAACCCCGCCCTTGTAGGACGCATTGTCCTGATGATCTCCTTTGCCACACAGATGTCTACCTGGGCAGCCCCTTTTTACTACCGTCAGCCGGAAATCGTCACATCGGCAACGCCGCTTGCAGTCATTCCGCAGGTGATAAACGGAGAGCTGTCCGCAGACAATCTGCCAGCGCTTTCCGACCTGCTGCTGGGAACCACCGGCGGCTGCCTGGGTGAGACCTGCGCCATTACACTGATTCTTGGCGGTATTTACCTTGTCGCACGCAGGGTGATCTCCCCTGCCGCCCCCCTCGCCTTTATCGGCACGGTTTTTGTGTTTACTGCACTGATGGGCGCTTACCCTGTACACCAGATTTTATCCGGAGGGCTGCTGCTGGGCGCTATCTTTATGGCGACGGACTATGTTACCACCCCGGTCACATTTTGGGGGAAAATCATCTTTGGAATCGGCTGCGGCCTGATCACATGTCTTATCCGCCTGTTTGGTTCCTTTGCGGAAGGGGTTTCCTTCTCCATTATCCTGATGAACATCCTGACCCCTTACATTGACCAGTGGACCCGTTCCAAACCGTTTGGAGGTGTCAAAACAGCATGAAGGCATTTTCTGAAATTGCAAAGCCCGCCCTGATTCTGACGGCGATCTGCCTGGTTATTTCCCTGGCACTGGCCGGAACCAATGTGCTGACTGCGGACGCGATCGCCCAAAACAATGAAAAAGAGGCCTATGAGACGCGGATTCAGGTGCTGGAAGGAGCGGACAATTTTGAACCGGTTGTTCTGGAGCCCTTTACCGCAGAAGACGGTTCCAAATTTGTAGAAATGGTTAAGGCCTCCAATGGGATCGGCTATGTCGCCACCACAACCGCCAAAGGATACGGCGGCGAGATGACTGTCATGACCGGATTTGACAACGACGGAAACATTGTTGGTGTGAGCATCCTGAGTTCCAGCGAAACCCCGGGTCTTGGCAAAAAGGCGGAAGAACCGGATTTTACAGGACAGTATCTTGGAAAATCCGGCAGTTTATCCGTTGTAAAGAACAGCGCAGGAACGGACAGCGATGTTGTCGCCATTTCCGGGGCCACCATATCCTCCAAAGCCGTGACATCGGCAGTCAACTGCGCGTCACAGGGTTTTGCGGCCATGAAATAGGAGGGGTTTTTCGATGAAAATAAAAAAGAATCTTGGCATTTTATTAAACGGCATAATAAAAGAAAATCCGGTACTAGTATTAGTTCTTGGCACCTGCCCGACTTTGGCAGTTACCACCATGGCTGTCAATGGGCTTGGTATGGGAGCGGCGGCAACCGTTGTGCTCATCTGTTCTAACGCGGTCATTTCCCTGCTCAAAAACCTAATCCCGGACAAAGTACGGATCCCTGCGTACATTACCATCATTGCGGGTTTTGTCACAGTAGTGCAGTTCTTTGTCCAGGCCTATGCACCCAGCATCAACCAGGCGCTCGGCATTTTTTTACCGCTGATCGTCGTCAACTGCATCATCCTTGCGCGCGCAGAAGTCTTTGCCAACAAAAACAGTGTGGGGGCTTCCATCCTGGACGGACTTGGCATGGGAATCGGCTTTACCCTGGCACTGTTCGCCATGGGCTCTATTCGGGAAATCCTTGGAAACGGCACCTGGATGGGAATTCCTCTGACCGGAGGGACTATAGAGCCGATGACGATTTTTATCCTGGCGCCGGGAGGATTTTTTGTCTTTGGCATCCTGATTGCGCTGGTCAACAAAATCCTGGCCCGCAGAGGGGTGAAACGCCCAATTTCCGGCTGCGCCGCCTGCCCATCCCGCGAGTTCTGTGAGGATACGAAGAAAGGGGGATGCTGACTGTTATGAAAGAAATGCTTGTGATCCTGGTCAGCGCAATTTTGACCGACAACTTTGTCCTGTCCAAATTTATGGGCGTATGCCCGTTCCTCGGCGTCTCGAAAAAGGTAGATTCCTCCATTGGGATGGGAATTGCCGTCACCTTTGTCATGGTGATGGCATCCGCGGTCACCTACCCCATCAATACCTATCTGCTTGTCCCCTATGGGTTGGATTATCTGTCCACCATCGCATTCATCCTGGTCATTGCGTCATTGGTACAGTTTGTGGAAATTGTCCTAAAAAAATACATCCCTGCGCTTCACAAATCCCTGGGCATTTACCTGCCGCTGATCACCACCAACTGCGCAGTGCTCGGCGTAACCCTGCTGAACGTGGAAAACAGCTATGACTTTTTGCAGTCGGTTGTCAATGCCCTTGGCGCAGGGCTTGGATTTTTAATTGCCCTGCTCCTATTTGCAGGCGTACGCCGCAGGATAGAAGGGGCCGACATCCCCAAAACCTTTCAAGGGCTTCCCATCACCCTGATCGCCGCGTCCATCGTCTCCCTTTCCTTTTTGGGATTCGGCGGCGTTGTCCAGGGATTATTCCAGTAAAGGAGGAGGGTGCAGATGTTTGAAACAATTGTTCTGCCCGTCCTGATTATCGCGGGAATCGGGCTGATTTTCGGCATTATCCTGGCAGTGGCCTCCAAAGTGATGGCCGTCCCGGTGGATGAACGCATTACACAGATACGGGAGGTATTACCCGGCGCAAACTGCGGCGCCTGCGGGTTTGCCGGATGCGACGACTATGCAAAAGCAGTATGTGAAGGGCGCGCGCCGGCAAACGCCTGTATCCCCGGCGGGGACAAGACGGCGAAAGACGTCGCCGTCATAATGGGAGTGGAGGCTGCCTCCTCCGTGCCGACGGCGGCATTCCTGGGCTGCCAGGGTACGCATGCCGTCACACGGGACAAATATCTCTATGACGGGATTTCCACCTGCCGTGCCTGCAATGCCATTACCGCCGGCAAGGGTGCGTGCATATATGGATGTCTCGGTTTTGGGGACTGTATGTCCGTCTGCAAATTTGGGGCAATCAGTCTGATCGGAGGCATTGCCCATTTCGACAAAGAGCTCTGTACCGGCTGCGGCGCCTGTGAAAAAGCCTGCCCGAAACACCTGATTTCCCTGCTGCCTAAGGAGACGAAGGTGTTTGTCTCCTGTTCCAACAGGGACAAAGGCGGCGTAACGCGGACAGTCTGCAAGGCGGGCTGCATCGGGTGCAAAAAGTGCGAGCGCACCTGCCAATTCGGCGCTATCCGGGTGGAAAACAACCTTGCACGCATTGATCCCCTCAAATGTACGGGCTGCGGAGAGTGCGTCAGCGCCTGTCCAGTTCATGCGATTACAGAACAATAAAAAAGATTTTCCCTTTCCGGGGCTATTCCGGAAAGGGTTTTTTCTTCCTTATATTTTACCGATTACGGGTAATTATTGGGGGTTTTTTTGCCGTCAAAATTTTTTTCAGAGAAAAGTTGCAGTATATATTGCAACTTTTTTAAGGTTTTACCCGTAAGTGAAAAGTACTTTTCCAAAACCAATCAATGCAGGCTTGTAACCATCCATGGGAAAACGGAGGGAAATCCCGATTGAATATCAAGCGGCTTTCACAAAAAGAAAAAGAACGGCTTTTCTGCCGATATTATCTGGCACTGCTCAACCCGGAACTAGCGGCGGAACGCGCCGCCTTGCCAAAACCTGCCCAAAACGGGCCGCTCTTGCTGACTGAAACACGAATCCAGGCATACCTGAAGGAGCTGGCAGAAAAAAATATGCCGCTTCTGTTTGTTCAGGCAATCCTGGGCTATTACAGGCTGGCGTTTTCCTCTACCCAGGACGCTGTCCATCTGCTGAATGGCAAATTCGATTCAAAACAGGCAGAACAATTGGATTTATTCAGTGTTTCTGAGATCAAAACCTCTGCTTCTGGCGTGCAGATTAAGTTTTTCGACCGGCAAAAAGCGCTGGATAAACTCTGTGAACTGACAAAATCCATAAAAGAGGACGGCGGGCAGGCACTCGCAGACGCGTTGTGCGACGCTATTCACGAGGGAGCCAAAGCGATTTCCGGGCAGAATGGAGCAAGCCGTGAACAATAGTTTCCTGCCTTTCTCCGAAAAGCAGCTGCGCGTACTGACCTGGTGGGATAAAGACAGTCCTGACAGACATAAGGACGCCATCATTTGCGACGGGGCAGTACGCAGCGGAAAAACTTTCTGCATGACGCTGTCCTTCCTGTTATGGAGCAGCGCCTGTTTTGAAGGGCAGTGTTTTGCGCTGTGTGCAAAGACAATCGCCTCCCTGCGGCGCAACATTCTACATCCCATCCTGCCGCTGCTGCCGGGACTCGGATTTTCAATCAAAGAATCCATCTCCCATCATCAGCTGGACATCGCCCGGATGGGCAGAACCAACCGCTATTACCTGTTTGGCGGAAAGGATGAATCCTCTGCCGGGCTTATTCAGGGTATGACGCTCGCCGGTATCCTGCTCGACGAGGCGGCGCTGATGCCCCGTTCCTTTTTGGAACAGGCGGTGGCGCGCTGCTCCATTCCCGGATCCCGGTTTTGGTTTAACTGCAACCCCGAACACCCATACCACTATTTTTACCGGGAATGGATTTTACAGGCAGAACAAAAGCGGGCGCTCTATCTCCATTTTACAATGGAGGACAACCCCGCACTTACCAAAGAAATCCGAAGACGGTATGAACAGCTTTACTCCGGAGTGTTCTATGAACGCTTTATCAAGGGAAACTGGACAAGCGGGGACGGACTCGTTTACCCCATGTTCGACCCGTCCAGGCATGTCTTTTCTTCCGCG
>CALDJI010000329.1 GCA_937901805.1 uncultured Clostridia bacterium
GCAAACCCGCATGAATACTGAAAAAAATGGAGTGACATCTTTTTTGTCACTCCATCATGGGAAGCGTTTATAAAACAGATACCCTCTATAAACGCGAGCACGAAACCGATACAAAAAGAAAAACCTACGGTCGCGAAATGCTAACCGCAGGTTTGGTGCGGGTAACAGGACTTGAACCTGCACGTCGGAGACACCAGATCCTAAGTCTGGCGCGTCTGCCAATTCCGCCATACCCGCAAATGTAGACCATATTTTATCACATATCTGTTTTGGTGTCAATGGATTCTGAGTTTTCAGGACGCTGTTCATAAGGAACAGGGGTGTCCTCAAAAAAAGGTACGGTCCGATCAAGGCTTCTATTGGAAATAAAATAGGATTTATCCCGCTGCGGGGCGGCAAACACGGCCATGATGCTAAACCATAACGCATAAAGGGAAAGAGTGAATGTGGTAAGTTCGGGTTTTCCAAAATTAATGCCGGAAGAATTCAAAGAATAAATCCAACCTGGCACAAAAGCGATCAGACCAATAATTGCCGAAGAAATTCCAAAGCTCAGGCAGGTGCAGCGTCCTTTTATGGTATGGATCCCAAGGAAACAGCGGCCCTGTCCAATCATAAACAATAAAATCAAAACATCGAATAAAAGGTTCAGGGCACGCTGCGAAATTGGGATAACAGTAGCGTAGGTTACTAGGCTGACGCCGATACGCAACGCGCACCAAAGTGCTGGAATAGCACATAAGTTTCCGATGAAAATACTGTGTGTACGACCGGATAAACAATGAATTCCCAAAACGATGAAAACAATAGCGGATAAAATCCCTGCAATTTCTGTCAGGATTGTAATAATTAGGGCAACTGACTGTACGGTAAACCCCTGTGAAAAAGAGAGATAACTGTCAAAAAGGATGGAGCCAGCCAGGATCAGAGAAAACACACCATGAAACCGGAGGTTTGACCGGGAAGCTCTGGCCTTAACTGCACGCTGAGAAAAAGAAGATACCAGGGGAATCAAAATCAAAAGTGCAATTCCAATCCAAAGCATCCAGACTGTCCAGTCGGTTTGGAGGAAGAATCCCGTGCTTTGGTCAATATTGAGCGAAAGTTGAAAATAGCGAACTGCACCGATTCCAATTCCAATGAGACAGGTTAATAGAAAAGCAAGTTTTATGAACATGGGCGACATCTCCTAAAATCCACATGCGGGCTATTTGGTTTTATGAACAAGGCCTTTGCAAAGGATGACTTTTTTATTAATAAAATTAATTTTATCGAATGGTGATTGTAAAGTCAAGGAACCGGTTCTATTTTGTGATCGCTTTGCATAGGAATGCGTAATAAAAGATTCGGACAACCTGGAATCAGAAGGAGAGGAAAACCATGAAATCCCAGTTTTGGATGATACCGATTTTGGCAGCTCTGCTTTTTACAGTGCCTATGCTGGCAATGATACCGGGAAAAACAGAAAAGAATATGGATGAGATACTTTCAAGTACATCATCTGACGCATCCGGTATATCCTCAGCGGAGATTGGAATTCGTAAAAAAGATTTGAAATTCAAAATTTTGAATCAGGAAACCGGAAAAACCAAAACATATTCTGCAAAGGAATTTGCCATTGGCGCAATTGCTGCCGAAATGCCTCCCAGTTTTCATGAGGAGGCACTCAAGGCACAGGGACTTGCAGCTTTGACCTATGCAGCTCGGCTGAAACTCAAAAACAAAGAACAGAAAAATGATGACTTAAAAGGAGCCGATTTTGCCATTGGAGACGGATCTTTTAACGGTTTTATGACAAAAGAAGAGATGAAAGAACGCTATGGGGAAAATTTTGATACCTATTATGAAAAAATAGAACGGGCAGCACAGGAAATCTGTGACAAGTTGATTGTGTATGATTCTCAGCCAATTGTAGCGGCCTATCATGCAATTTCCGGAGGGAAAACGGAAGCGGCTCAGAATGTTTGGCAGTCTGCCGTGGATTATCTGGTTCCAGTAGACAGCGTGGGGGATGAGCTGTCTCCGGATTATGAGAAAAGCAAAACGATAAGTATGGAAGAGGTAAGAGATAAACTGTCCGCCGGTATTGATGGGGCAGATTTTTCAGGGGATCCCTCTGAATGGATTACCGTTGTCAGCCGTACAGAATCGGAAACGGTAAAGGAAGTGACTGTTGGAGGGGCTGCGACTACCGGAAAACAGGTTCGTTCGTTATTGGGCCTGCGGTCAGCAGATTTTTCGGTATCCTATCAGGACAATACGTTTACTTTTGTTACAAAAGGATACGGACATGCCGTGGGGATGAGCCAGTACGGGGCAGATTATCTTGCCAGACAGGGAAATACTTATGAACAGATTCTGAAACACTATTATACGGGAGTGCAGATTGTGAATGTAAAATAAAATGGGTAAAAAGAAAATACCGGGGGATACTTGCCTGTATAGGACAGTTTCGCTATAATGAAACGCGGCCTGTTTTCCAGATGGAAAATAGAAATGTTCAGACAGGAAAGGAAATTAAGAATTACCCATGGAAAAACAGAGGAAGATAACGCCGTTTCAGGCGATGATTTTTGATTTTGATGGCACTTTAGTCGATTCGATGAATCTCTGGGATCATCTGGCAGCGCAGCTGCTGCAAAAAAGGGGAATTCCGGCTCCGGAAGACCTGGATGAAATTCTGGCTCCCATGAGCACGGAACAGTCGGCAAACTATCTGGTGAAAAAATACAATCTGGGCATTTTTCCAAAAGAACTGATTCAAGAGATGTATGCGGCCATTGAGGAAAAATACCGCACCCAGGTGCAGATTAAACCGTTTGCCGGGCAGTATCTGCAAAAAAAATATGAACAGGGCTATCCTATGTGCGTGGCTACTGCGAATTCAGCGGAAATTACCAAGCAAACCCTGCGCCGTCTGGGAATTTTTGATTGCTTTTCCTTTATTATTACCTGTGATGAATTGGGGCTTTCTAAACAGACACCGATTTTTTACCAAAAAACCGCAGAAAAGCTGGGTTTTCCTCCACAAGAGACCCTGGTTTTTGAAGATACTCTGCACAGTGCGGCAGCGGCAAAAAAAGCGGGATGTCTGGTTGCAGGGGTATTCGATCTTGCTTCCTGGAAAGACGAGCGGGAAATGAGAGACACTTGCGACTATTATCTGACCTCTTTCAGCGAATGGATTTAGCCGGGGAAAAGGGAACCGTCACGGCAGGCGGGTTGTTATCCGGAGATAGGATAGCAACCCGCCTGCTTGCTGCTGTGGAAACTTACTCCATGTCAGAAAGAATCATTTGGAAAAAACGGATAGCATTCCGGCAATCCTTCCCGCCCGGGTGCCCTTTTGCAATCCCGCCGATGATCTTGAACGGATCGAATGTGTCCAATCCCCGGCATCCAAAAGAGCCCAGGATTTTGGCGGATTTTTACAGTGTAATTTTCCGGATTGTATTAAGATAGCTTTCCTTCCGGGAACCGCAGGTATAGAGGAAAAAGACGGCCTTGCCATCAGATAGATGATTTTTGGCAAATTCCAGAACAGACGGATGAAATTTGGAATAATAGATTCCGGAAGCAAAACCAATGAGATCGTAATCAGCGATATTGGTCTGTTCAGGATGGGATGCGTCTATCAGGGTAACGGGAGCTTGCTTTGCAATGCAGTCTAATAATTTTTTGGTATTTCCATGATGCTTTGAATAGTATATAATGGCCGTTTTCATAAACCCCCTCCTGTGTGGAACAGTATAATGGTATTATACTATGGAAAAATGAGGGGAATCTTCCTTTTTCTGTGAACAGACCAGCGTATATTTTTCTGGTTTTCGCACACACTGCTGATAGAGACTTTCTTTTTAAACCACATGCAGGAGGAATTACAATGAATCAGTATCAGCAGAAAATTGAACGTTTTATGGATGGCCAGATTGGAGAATTAAAAGAGGGATTGAGCCACCTAAAAGACAGTGATATATCCCCAACGGATTTAGGAGACGTCTACAATGGCATGCTCCGCCACACGGTAGAATTTGAGATTGAACACATGGAATGTCTGAAAAAAGAACTTCTCGAAGAACTCCAGTAGTTCCGGAACCATTGATAGGAAAGGAAAAAATCTCCCGTTCCGGCAGTTTGCCAGAGGACAGGGAGATTCTTTTCCAATTAATTGACAGTATGCTTTCCGTGTTTGCGGACACCCTAATGGTGAGAAAACACTGGAAAGGATGAAATACCCTTGCAGATGCGGTTTCGGGATTATGCGGCGGTCTATGCCATTGGATCGGTTGGATACAGCGCGGTGGAGATTCTCTGGAGGGGATTTACACACTGGACAATGGCCGTCACCGGAGGGGTTTGTTTTACTTTACTGCATCTTCTCAATGGAAAGATGCGCACCCATCCGCTTTGGAAAAAATGCCTTGCGGGGAGCGGCGTGATTACGGCTGTCGAATTTACAGCGGGCTGTATTGTCAACCTGACGTTTCATATGAATGTCTGGGATTATTCTTCAATGGCCGGAAATCTGATGGGACAGGTATGCCCCTTATATACGGCGCTCTGGTTTTTGCTCTGTATCCCGGTGATGTGGATATCCAACAAACTGTATCAGTATACCGCATACAGAAAAAAGCGGTTTAACCGTTTTTTGCGCTCGCATTAAATCACAAATAAAAAATGCCGCCGGAATTTTTTTCGGCGGCATTTTCGTGTTGAAGTTTACCTGAGGATGATAAACGGATCATTTCCGTTTGATAGGGATGGAGAATGGAATCTAGTGAAACAGTCCTCTTTTTTTCTGATAAATTGGGCGAACCCCATTGGCCGCTTTTTGCCCTAAATCACTTGTAAAGGGGAC
>CALDJI010000330.1 GCA_937901805.1 uncultured Clostridia bacterium
ATGGGAGATATCCGCCCGGCTGGGGTGGATCGACAGCTTTATCCTCAGCCAGCCGTCCCGGATTTTTAATACCTATATCAGCCTGTTTCAGGACGATCTGTGGATGCATATCGGTGTCACCTGTTATGAAACCCTGATTGGTTTCCTGCTGGGGACGGTTCTCGGTACCCTGGTAGCAGTCGCCCTCTGGTGGTCGAGCTACCTTTCAAAGGTGATGGAACCGTTTTTGGTCGTCCTCAACAGCCTGCCGAAAATTGCGCTTGGCCCGGTTATTATCATCTGGGTTGGGGCAGGTATGCAGGCGATTATCGTCATGGCGCTTGCCATTTCCCTGATTGTCACAATTATGGATGTATTGCATGGTTTTTTAAATACCGATGTGGAAACTATTAAAATGGCGCGCACATTCGGGGCGACAAAACGGCAGATTTTTACTAAAATTGTGATGCCTTCTAATGTGAATACTCTGTTTAACTCGCTCAAAGTCAACATCGGCCTGTCCATGGTCGGCGTCATTGCGGGGGAATTCCTGGTATCCAAAGCGGGCCTGGGTTACCTGATTGTCTACGGCGGCCAGGTGTTCAAGCTGGATTTGGTGATGGCGAGCGTGATTATTTTGGCTGTAGTGGCCGCACTGATGTATGAGGCGGTAGTCCTTTTGGAACGTTTTGTCACCAAACGGCTCAGCCATAAGTCTTAATTTTAATTCAGAAAGGGAGAATGCAGTTTGAAAAAAGGGATTCGTGCGCTGGAGTTGCTGCTGTGCGGGGCGCTGTGCGCAGGTATGTTTACCGGCTGTAGTACCAAAGAAAAGGGGAAAACCAAAGTCCGTGTCAGCGAGGTGACCCACTCTATTTTTTACGCCCCGCAGTATGCGGCCATCAATCTTGGATTCTTTGAAGAAGAGGGGATTGAACTGGAGCTTTCCAATGCAGGCGGCGCGGATAAAGCGATGGCAGCGGTGCTGAGCGGCCAGATTGATATCGGGTTCGCCGGACCGGAAGCCTCTATTTATGTTTACAAAGAGGGGAATGAGGATTATCCGCAGGTTTTTGCCCAGATGACCCGCAGGGACGGTTCCTTCCTGGTTGCCAGAGAACCGGATGAAAATTTTGACTGGTCTGAAATGAAAGGCAAGACGATCCTGCCCGGGCGCAAAGGCGGCGTACCTTATATGACGCTGTGCTATGTCCTTCGTCAGAAAGGTTTGGAGCCGGGAAAAGATATCATTCTGGATGACAGCATCCAGTTCG
>CALDJI010000331.1 GCA_937901805.1 uncultured Clostridia bacterium
CGCCAAATGGAAGCCTTTGGATGCCTTTTATGATTCATGGAACAGAGATGCTGGCTAAAGGAGGACGTTTGGGATTTGTTCTTCCATACGAGATAACTTATGTTCGATATGCTTTTCGCTTGTGGACTTATCTTAGTCATAACTATGGAAAAATTAGTATATATCGCATTCACGACGACTTTTTTCCTGAGGTAGATGTTGAAACGGTTCTTTTCTTAGCAGAAGAAAAGGGTGCCCATACTGATTATGTATCGTATTGTACATTTAAAAATCTTTCGGATTTATTGGAAGGCAAAGCATCTTTAGACGAAAAAGTTTCTATCTACGACATTATTACTATGGGGAAACCATTTGAGAAAAAGCTTATTTCTAAAACGACGTTGAAGCTTCTCGATGATATGAGGGCTTCTGGGCATATTGGAAAACTGCTTGACGAATGTAAATTTAAAATCGGATATGTATGCGGTAATAAAAACTATTTCCATCCTTCAAAGCAAACAATTGCAGAATATGGACTTTCTCCAGAATCCTTGCTTCCTTGTATACGGAACGCTAAGGAAATTAATTCGCATAGCAAAATTGGCGTTGATATGGCGGTTGGAATTGATAGCAGTCATTTGTTTTATCCTTTAGTTTTAGACAAAAATTCTCGAAATTATATCAGTCATGGTGAAAAAACAGGTGTTCAAAATGGATATAAGTGCAAGGTTAGAAAACCCTGGTATCTGACACCTAACATAGAAATGCCAGATGTTGTCTTAACTGTTTTTGGCGATGTGCCAAGACTTATTAATAATTCCGGATCATATGTAGTATCAAATAGTTTGCTTAGCGGAAAAATGGTTTCAACAGCATCTTCAAAGAACCTTGTTTGCAGATGGTACAATAGCATAACATTATTAATGATAGAGCTAAATATCCATTCGTTGGGAGGCGGAACGTTGGTTTTGATTCCTGGAGAAACCGATTTAATGGAGATACTAAAAAAATTTCCGACAGAGAAAGAAAACGAAACTTTTGAGCAGCTTGATACTTGTGTAAAGACGCAGGGCGTTGAAAAAGCTTATGAGCTTGGAGATGAAATTGTATTGCAGGATCTCTATGGATTGTCCAAGTCTAGCATAACAGAAATTCGAAAATCAGTTGAATACTTGCGAAATTGGAGAAAACCGGATAATAGAAGGGAGTGAAGCAAGCTCCACTCCCCTTCCTATTACAGCTGATTAAATAGATTTCTATCGTTGTATGTCGAAATGAGACGATCAAAAAATGTTTCTATGCTCAGTTCCGGAATCGAAGGAATCATTGTCGGAGGATCAGTAGAAAAATCGACCTTTAGGAAAGCGAAATGCTCATATCTGTCATTAGGTCCATGCCAATCGACACGATTCGTTATTTTCTGAAAAAGCGATTCCGCACTATCAAGATCAATTTCCTCAACTAGTCCAGGCTTTATCGGATTCTTTGGAAGAAGGTAAACATACCCGAGTGTCGCCATTGGGAATCTGTCGTGCAGGGATATACATTCCCCTATGATTCCTTCATAGTAATTTTCTATATTCTTTCCGACAGAGGACATTTGGCTTCGCACTCCTATTGCAATTAACGGTCCATTTGCATAATGAGTAAGAGCTATATCCTCGTCTTTGTTTTTGTGGGAGCCAAAAAGTGTGACTTCCTGCATGAGTTGGAACTTTTGGGGATCGATGGCAACGTTGGGATAGTGTGGCTTCCCTGTAGGAAGTTTCATATCAGACAGCGCAATTTTTTGAACTTTATCTCCACCAATAGCATTGTATAACTCATCAACACAAAAACGATGGAGTTGATAAATGAAAGCTGATCCTCTAACAGCGGCGGTAGGATTAGCGAGATAGGTTGTCTTCATTTTTGCAAGGCATTTTGTTAGTTTCATTATATCAGCCGGCATTATGATCGTCCTCCAAAATAAATAGTTTATACGCCTCAATTTCAAGTACATCAGCAGTCCGTTGAATGTTTGATAATAAAATAAGATTATATTGCTAAAATTCATGATAAAATTATAAAAGGTAAAAAAAGAACCGTCAAGTAAGGATGAAAAGCAGATGTATTTTCCATACGGAGAAAAAGAAATCTCCTATCTAAAACAAAAGGATAAACGATTAAGCGAAGTAATTGATCAAATTGGAATCATCAAACGGAAAGTGGATGATGATTTATTTTCTTCTGTAATACATCATATTGTCGGACAACAGATTTCTACAAAAGCACAGGAAACCATCTGGTACAGAATGAACAGCCGGTTCCACACCATTGAGCCTGAAGAAATTCTTGATGCGGGAATAGATTGTCTGCAATCCTTTGGAGTTACTTTCCGAAAGGCGGAATACATATATGATTTTGCCCGCAAAGTTCATGAGGGGAAATTTGATCTGGAGGACATACGAAAACAAACGGATGAGAAGGCTGTGAGGACTCTTGCTTCCTTACGCGGTATCGGTATTTGGACTGCCGAAATGATTTTATTATTCGGTATGCAGCGTCCAAATGTCTTCAGTTATGGAGATCTGGCAATTCTGCGAGGAATCCGGATGGTCTATCACCATCGAGAAGTCAGCAAGCAGCTCTTTGAAAAATACCGAAGGCGTTTCAGCCCCTATTGCAGTGTTGCCAGTCTTTACTTCTGGGCCGTTGCGGGCGGAGCCATCCCCAATATGAAAGACTATGCGCCATAAATCTCTTTTTATAGCGTAAACAGCAAAACAACGTCTGCAATAGAAGGAGGAACGAATCATGACTTACACTGCCCACTACTGCTCGCCTCTCGGGGACATCACACTTGCCAGCAATGGAACAGAACTGACCGGTTTATGGTTTGACGGCCAAAAATATTTTGGAGCTACATTGCCGAAAGAGTATCAGGAAAGAGATATACCAATCTTTCAGCAAACAAAACAATGGCTTGATATTTACTTTCAAGGAGAGACGCCGGATTTTACCCCTCCGCTTTGTATGGAGACAACCCCTTTTCGTAAAGCCGTATGGAACATTTTGCTCACGATCCCCTATGGAAAAACAACGACCTATGGGGAAATAGCAAAACAAATTGCAATGCAGAAAGGGCTTTCCCAAATGTCAGCCCAGGCAGTAGGAGGCGCCGTTGGCCATAACTCCATTTCACTCATTATTCCCTGTCATAGAGTTGTCGGGGTAAATGGCAGTCTTACCGGCTATGCAGGCGGAATCGATAAAAAAATACGGTTGCTCAAACTGGAAAAAGCAGACATTTCGGCGTTTTTTATTCCCAAGAAAGGAAGTGCGCTATGAACTTATCCACAAATGCAGACAGCGTTCAAAAGTCATTTACACAACAGGCAAAAAATTTGAATCAAATACAATGAATTTTACAAAACAGGAATATCTGGAATACACCGTATCTTGTGTGAATCCAGATAAAATAGATACCGTTTTAGAAGTCGCGGCAGATACTTGTATCTGCGGACGTGCCCTTGCCCCATATGTTCAAAGCGTAACCTGTTTAGACATGACACAGGCTATGTTGGACATTGGAAAAAACAGGCCGAACAGCAAAATATTCACAATATCCGTTTTGTTCAGGGAGATGCCCAAGCACTCCCATTTTCAGAAAACAGCTTCGATATCGTGATCTCCCGCCTTGCGTTCCATCATTTCTCCAATCCTCACCGCTGTTTTGAAGAAATGATAAAAATATCAAGCCAAATGGCAAACTGGTTTTAATCGATATGGAGGCGGCGATAGACACACTGCGGGATACAGAAGACGAAATAGAAACCCTGCGCGCTCCTTCACATGTCCGAAATTTAAGCAAAGACGAATTTTTGGAACTGTTTCACCATCATCTGACTGTACAGTTATGTGATTGCACTGCCATTCCCGTTTCTTTGACTGCCTGGCTTGCCCTCACCCATACTTATTGGGAAAAAATAAACGGTATTTCTTTGTCAAAGCGAACTTATGATTTTCTATCCGCCTCTTATAAACTAGCAAATCAGCCTGCCCTGGTAATCAAAAACAGGACAGGCTGATTTTTCTGCCATAACTATAAAAATAAATTACCTGCTAACTAACAATTACCGTACACCAAAATGTCTCTTTACCACATTTTCTCATAGTTGACAGAAATTGTTTAAAACATTATAATATCATTTAATGATATCGTTAAATGATATTATAATGTTGAAAAGGAGGATACAATGCCGAAACATGCACTGGAAACCCTGACAGAAACCATGTTCTATATTTTAATGGCATTACAGAAAAGACCCATGTGCGGTATTGACGCGTCTGTTTATATTGAGGAAAAAACCAAAGGCAGAGTAAAACTTGGCCCGGCCACCCTGTATACTATTTTGAGGAAATTCGAAAAAGAAAAATATATTGAAGAAACCGAAGTAGAAGGCAGAAAACGTACCTATCGTATCACGGAATCAGGAAAAAATGCTTACCAAGAGGAATTAAAGCGATTAGAACATTGTGTATTAGACGCATACAGTGAAAGAGAGGAATCCCATGAAACCTGAAAAAACAAAAAGAACCCGTGTTTTTCGTTTTCCTCCCTGCCCTGC
Source organism: uncultured Clostridia bacterium (assembly GCA_937901805.1). GTDB lineage: Bacteria > Bacillota > Clostridia > Oscillospirales > Ruminococcaceae > Pseudoruminococcus_B. Next base: position 4,590 of record CALDJI010000331.1, read on the forward strand.
CTATGATATTGAGGGAACAGAAAGCTGGTTGGAAAGCATGGCAGAACAAGGGCTGTTCTTACAAGAGTTTTTTGCGGGATTCGCTGTTTTTGAAAAAAGAGAAGCATGTCCCATCCGATATCGATTTCAAGCGGCTCCCCAAAGTACAAGCATGTGGAGCGATTCCGGAGGGGAACCGGAACCGGACGCCGTAGAGTTCGGGCGCATCTATGGATGGGAATACTTATGCAAGCGGTGGCAATTCTACATATATTGCTGTTGCGATTCCAACGCCAGAGAATTGGATACCGACCCCTATGTACAGGCCCTGGCTTTGGATTTGGTACGCAAGCGAGAATTTGGAAACTTTTTTTCTGCGCTGTTCTGGCTGCTTTTTTATCCAGCATTGTTTTTGTTTTACCAGCCTCTCTTGACAATCATCTTCATCGGATCCGGCCTTTTCCTATTTGGGGCAATCCTCTCTATTTGGGGATTATGAAGCAGTTTGTCCTCCTATCTTCATCTGAAAAGGCTGCGTAAAAAACTCAAAGTTGGGATTGCGTTAAATCATAAAAAGGATTGGAAACAAGGCGCTCTGTTTCATTGGATAGAATTCCCCTGTTTTCTGGTTTTGTTCGGTGTCTGGCTGTTTTTGATTTATTCTATCGGATACCGGGATTACTCCGGCGCAGATGAAATCCCGATACAGGAATATACGCAGCCGCTTCCCTTTGCCACGCTGTCCGATATCAGGCCGGATGGAAAATTTTCTTATGATCACTCTCTGGGGCTTTCCAATAAAATCACTGTGAAATCTGACCTAATCGCTCCTGTTGCTATCAATTTACTGGAAGATGGGCAAATCATCCTGAAAGACGGAACCGTTTTGGATGGTGGGTTAATGATCGAATATTATCGCGCAGCGTCCCCCCTATTTACCCGGGAAATCTTTCGGGAATTACATGCACGCGATAAAAGAGCAAAAAAATACCAGCCGCTTCCACTGTCTTTGGATGGTATTGAGGAAGGCGCTGCCTATTCCACTATATTCCCTGCTGTTTTACTGAGAAAAGGACAAGAAGTT
>CALDJI010000332.1 GCA_937901805.1 uncultured Clostridia bacterium
TTCCTCCTTTATTGGTTATGCTATTGACAATGAGCAGTAAAATCCGATATCCTTTCAGGGAGGGGGAGTTTCCTCCCCTGCCCTTATCCGGTTAGCTTGTCGATCAGATCGACAACGGCTGTGATAAGCTGGATAATGACCGTAACCAGGATGATGACTTTGCTAGGGTCGTTCTGGTTGCGGTTTTTCTTTTTCCCGCTCATTGCCTAGACCTCCTTTACTGTGGTATACTGTAGACAACTGATTGACTACAGTTATATGTTATCCCAAAGTTTTGGGATTGTCAATAGTTTTTCCCAAATATTTTGGATTTATTATCACTGTATACGGTGAATTTCAATATAAAATTCACTCTTTAAAGTGATTTTTATATTTTGCACAAAAAAGGTGGTGTATACCTTGTGAATAATAATCAAGAAATAGCTGAGCGCATCAAGTTATGCGCAAAAGCAAAAAAAATCCCAATAAAAAACATGCTGACAGATTTAGGGCTTGGCATTAATCTTATCTCCCATCTGGCAAAAGGACAAAACATTACTGCATCAAACCTTGCTCGTATTGCCGACTACTTAGGCTGCTCAGTGGACTACCTGCTGGGACGCAGCGAAGAAAAAGAAAAGCCCACCGCCCCAGAGGGCGATGAGCTTGACGAATTGTTAAAAGACCCAGAGCTGCACCAGATCTATGACCTTATTGCCGATCTGGATGATGAGGACCTGGACGATCTCCTGAGCTATTGTGAGTTCCTCGCATCCCGTGCTTCCCGTCGGGCGGAGAAAGACGGGCAATGACTTTGCTTCTGTCCTCCGACGACAGATTCCGGCACAGCATTAAAATAGACAATACCTTGTCCATTACCAACGCCCCCTTACCACAAATTGTAATTATCAACACAAATAAATTATATCGAACAATTGTTCCTTAGTCAATTGCAAAAATAACCAAGGTTTGTGTTTGCCCTTTTGGGATTTTGTCGTTCTCTGCGCGAAATGCGTAGATTGCAATCGGTTTTTCGTCTCTTTAAGTATGGGGGGCCTGGAACATTGTCATATTTTTCCATGTTTAACTCCTTGTTATGTCATAGGAGGTTCCGGGGTATTGTCATTCCCGTACATGTGGTTGTGTCTGTCTAAATTATACGTTTTATGTCCTATTCTGGCAAATTCCCATTTTGTCGATTTTAAGACAAAAAAAGACAAACAATTGATGCGATTCGCTATAAATATATGTCTTTGTATTTATGCGTAATGTTCAATAATTCGGGCAAAGGAAACATTTTTTTTAAAATCATTTGGAACATTTGTGCTCGACATTTGTCGAAAGATTGCTATTTCTGTAAGGTTTGTACTACTGTCAGGTTAAAGCGGAGCATAAAATATCTGAGGAGGAGTATCTTATGGCTTTGAGCGACATCTTCAAAGTAGGCCAATTTAAGCAACAAATCCAAAACCTTACCCGTGAGCTGGAGCAAACCCGTGACGAACTCGCCAAACAGAAAGCTCACTTTGACTCTTTGGGCCTTCGAGAATATGACCAAGTTCAAGCGGCTTTGAAAGAAACAAATGAGGAACTACAGGGGAGTAACAACATGCTCGCCTGCTTGAGGGAGCAAATCGAAGACCTTTCAAAGCAGATCGACCAAAAAGATAAAAATTTACGCACAATAACAAATAAAATCGCCAAAAATAAATCCTTATACGAGGCGATAAAATATGCAATAGACAATTTCTTCAACGATCCAGTTGCTTTTGATAACTGCAAAATTCCATCCAACATGGAAGATGACCTAGAGCTTATACCAACCGTCACGCTGCGGCTTAACGCCATGAATGTAGCCGACCTGAGAAAGGCATATAGGGCAAACGACAAACAAATCGAATCCCTCATGACCCAGTACGCCGAAAGATACACCACCAAAGCCAATAGGTCAATTTACCAACTCATGGTCATCGCACTTCGAGCCGAACTGCAAAACATCTTATCCGAACTGAAATACGAAAAGCTGGATGCAAGCATCGAAAAGCTCAAACTCGTATCCTCTAAATATTTGGCAATCGCCGGAAGTGGGAACCAGAGCATCGCAGGAACGCTCACCAAGTTTATCGGTGAAATTGAGTATTTATTTATCAATGCCATTAAAATCGAATATAACTACTACGTGAAAAAAGAGCAGGCCAGGCAAGAACAGCTGGCGATACGAGAACAAATGCGGCAAGAGGCAGAAGAAAGAAAAGCTCTTGAACTTGAGCGGAAAAAAATTGAGAAAGAGGAGGAAAAGTATCAGGGCGAACTGGATAAAATACAAGCGCAACTGTCCAATGCCAAAGAGGAATCTGAAATCGAAAAACTCAATGCCCGCATCCTGGAGTTGCAAAGTCAGTTGGCAGACGTTGTCGTTAAAAAAGATGAAATCATCAATCTCCAAAACGGGAAAGCTGGCACGGTCTATATTATCAGCAACCTGGGGAGCTTCGGCGAAAATGTGTTTAAAATCGGTATGACACGCAGGCTCACCCCTCAGGATCGCGTAAATGAACTTGGGGATGCTAGTGTGCCTTTCAAGTTTGATGTCCACAGCTTTATCTTTTCCGAAGATGCGGTTTCTTTGGAGGGGCGCATCCATTCCATCCTAGACGCAAAGCGACTGAATAAGGTAAACCGCCGCAAGGAATTTTTCCAGGTGTCGCTCGACGAGCTCGAACAAATTGTCTTGGACATTGAACCTACCGCTGAATTTGTGCGAACTATGGCCGCCGAGGAATACTACCAATCCTTATCATCAGATCAAGTATACACGGACGAAGCATCCTCTGATCTTACAGACGATCCTAACGATGATACTCCTGCTTTTTTAATTTGAGACCGGCTATGCCGCCATCATTGCTATTGCGCTGGAATTTAGGCACACATTGTAGGGAATAGTCCCATCCCCATGCTTTTTGTCACCGTCCGCGAGGAGGGCGTGGATTGAAACTAAGGAGGAAATCAACCATGAAAACCTATACCATCATCGGCGGGGTCAACGGGGGGGGCAAATCCAGCCTGACCGGCGTTCTGCGTAGCGAGTTGACCGACCTGGGCTCCGTCATCGACGTGGATAAGCTGACCGCCTCCCTGGGTGGGGATAAACTGGCTGGAGGAAAAGCGGCCATCCGCAAAATCGAATCCTGCCTGGAAAAAGGGGTCTGCTTCACCCAGGAGACCACCCTGTCTGGCCAGCGCACCGAGCGGACCATCCGGGCCGCCAAAGAGGCCGGGTATCAGATCCGCCTGTATTATGTGGGGTTG
>CALDJI010000333.1 GCA_937901805.1 uncultured Clostridia bacterium
CTGTGTTGTCACAATTGTATGTGGGGTGTCCTACATAGTTTCTTTTGTATTCCCAATGCTTGTTGGTATGATTTCCGGTGCTTATTCTTCTATTTGCCTGGCTGGCCCGCTCTGGGTTACTTGGCTGGAGCATAAGGAAAAGAAGGTTCATCAAAACAAAGCTTCCAGAAAAAAGAAAAAGTAATATAGACGGTTTGTAACAAATTAAGGAGATATGCGTGAATTTTGCGCATATCTCCTTTTCTTTTTTATAATAAAACAGGACAAAAGGAGGAAGGAATTTGATGATCTCAGTTGGAGTATCCACGGCTTGTCTGCATCCTCAAGAAACAGCAGAAAGCATAGAATACTTGTGTCAACATAGCATTCAGAGTTTTGAAGGGTTTCTCAATACATCCATTTACTTCAGAGATGGAATCCATGTTCTTTTTTCTGATTACTCTCCAAGATTAAAAGATGGGTTACAGTTGTATGAGCAGTATTTTAGAATACAAAAAATTGGGGGGCACGTTATTTTGTCTTTCATGGAGGAAAAGAAAGATTCATATACTGTGAAGAAGAATACTTTACAGTATATGAACAGCTCATCCATATGGCAAAAAACAGAGAATTACGCTTTTGCATGAAAATGTAGTACGAACAAAGGGCAGGGATTTAGACTTTTTAGTGAGGTCATCGCGGGCTTTTCCATAGGCTAGGTTTGTTTTAGATATAAAACAGGCAATCCGTTCTGGTGTATCCCCAACAGAGTTTATGAAGAAGCTTGGAAGGTCTGTAAAGCATATCCATTTTAGCGACCACGACAGGGAGCATGATTGCTTGTCAGCGGGATATGGAGAATGAGATTTAAACAATTTTTTCCACAATAAGTTCTTATATACAGTTTGTGATTCTGTGATTCTTGAGTTGCATCACAGCAGCTATAATGATGTGGAAAATCTTGTGGAATCATGTCAAATAATTAGGGAAATATTGGAATTTAATTTACAAAATCTGGATGAATAATTATAAAAATATCGCTAATATTCGACGGATATTTATATTTAATGCACACAAAACAAATTGTATTTTGTTAATAATCACAAAATACTATGGAAGAATGTCGAAATATGCGAACGATTGTGCTTTTCAACAACTTGTTAAAAGGTTATAATGTGTTTACATTACAACAAAGGGGAATGAAAGAAGATGTACTTATCGGATTGTACAGCACCTACAAAGAGTAAAGAAAATAGGATATCTTTTGATATCATTTCCACAGAATTTATTTCAGAGGGGAATCTTTATAAAACTTTTGGCCTATTAGCAGAGTCGGGAAAAGAAAGTTTGAAAATTGAGAATATCTCTGATGAATATGTTCTGATAGAATGTCTTTGCCGGCGCCTACAGGAAGGTAAGCCTCCATTATATCAGCTGCGCGACATTGTAGAGGATTTTATTGTGGATTGGCCATATATACAGGACATTGAGTTGAAAAAAAGGCGTGATTATGATATGATTGGAAAAAAATATTCGGAGTGATGAAATTGTGAAGTGCCCGTTTTGCGGATATTATGAAAGCAAGGTTATCGATTCCAGGCCAACTGACGAAGGTGAACGTATTCGGCGCAGGAGGGAATGCCTTGGCTGCGGAAAACGTTTTACTACTTATGAGATTATAGAAACACTGCCTTTGGTTGTTGTAAAAAGAGATAAATCCCGTGAAGCTTTTGATAGAAATAAGCTGTTCAATGGAATGCTTAGGGCTTGCGAAAAACGCCCTATTACCTTTGAAATGCTCAATCAGGCAGTTGATGAAATCGAATCCATGCTGCAAAATACCCTGGAACGGGAAGTCTCTTCCAATAAAATAGGTGAACTTGCAATGGAAAAGTTAAAGAATATTGACCAAGTGGCCTATGTTCGCTTTGCATCTGTCTATCGTCAATTCAGCGACATCAACTCTTTTTTGATAGAACTCAAAAAATTACTGGCAGATAAGGATACTCATTGACGACAGAACAGTGGAAAATGTCGGACGTTCTGACTCGATAATCATCTCTAATAATTTCATAACTTGAGCATTTGTCACGTAGTATTCTGCAATATTACCACAAGCCAGCATCGGCTCTAAGGAAGCGGTAAGTACGCTCAACTCTTCAATTTGCTGATGGCGCACAAAAATGGTAAGGTATTTTTCTTCTTTTTCCCAGTAATCTGAAAATTCGAGGATTTGAATACGTGCAGCCGGTAAATCGCCGCGTTCCACACTTTCAAGAGCTGTCTCCACCATGGAGACGGCTTTTTCTTTTGTGTGTACTAGATAAAACTGACTGCCAATACATAGTCCAATCACAGAAAAAAGGATGATTACAGAAATGACAACCCGTTTCATCTAAAGTACCTCTTTGTGTTTGTTTTTACGCACAATGTAATAATCTCCTTTTTTATCCAGTGTCATTAGAAAAACGTTTTTTAGCTGACAATCTTCCTTTTGCAGAAGCTTTTCCAGCCATTGCATAGTTTTTCCCATTCCATAAAGCGTTTCCGAAATTGCTTTTCCATCGCTAATAACAATTTCCGGAATACCCTTATCATCATTCCCTTTGAGCTTCATCATGGAAGGCGTGACATTCCTGCTATGAAATTTCTGATAGACACTGATTTTGCCATTGGTTTCTACAACGGCAAAAAGGACTTCCCGGATGTCAAAAATCCCCTGACACCGGAGTTCTTCCATCAAATCATCAATGGAAAAGCGCATGGCACGCATTGCCGTCTGGTCAATGATTCCATCCCGGATAATCATCCGGGGAGTTCCAATCAAAAAACCGCGTACACGCTTGTTGGCAAGAGAACAGGCAGTCAGGATGATTTCCAGACAACAATCAAGATTGGAATGGCGCCGACTAAAATAGGGATATTTGTATCTTCAATTGGAAGAGAGGCAATGTTAGAAACCAGAATGGTTACAACAAGTTCTGTAGGCTGTAACTCTCCAATTTGGCGTTTGCCCATAAACCGTATTGAAATAACAATTAAGAGATAGAGAAAAAGGGTTCGAACTGCTACTACTGCCATCTTTGATCACCAGAAATAGTATTGGAGGAAAGAGAGTGTTTATACGTTTGGTTTTTGAATGAAACACGATTTGCATGCCTATACTAACAGAAGCATCCGGAAAAGGGTTCTTGATGTCGTTCCGGTAAATTCCAGCAAAAGGGTGTGGCACGGATGTTCCGATTTATGAAAGGAAAGGGCAGATATTTAGAAAACCAGTTTTCAAAAAAACCGACTGAGCAAAAACCTGTCCAAAATTTTTCCTGTAGTCTTTTAGAGAATACGGTTTCTATTCGGGAACGGTTTTCCAACTCATCGGATCTGATTATAAAACCGGTGACAGTCAGTGGTTTTTCCGTTGCACTTGTTATGTGCGAAGGAATGGTTAGCCTACAGACATTGTCGGAAATGCTGCTTGAACCAATTCAACAATTAAAGATGCAGGAAGGGGGGCATCCGGAAGATCTTCTTCATTGGGTCCGCTATGATTCCGCTCTGGCAGCTGACCAGCAGGAGATATCAACCTATGACGAACTGTTTCAGTTCATTATGTCCGGGTTTGTTGTACTTTTTATTGATGGCGTCGATAAGGCAACGGCTCTGGGATTGCAGGGATTTAATTTTCGAGGGATTTCGGAACCCTCCGCGGAGCAAAATATCCGTGGCTCCAGAGAAGGGTTTGTAGAGCCAATCCGAATCAATTTAACTATGGTACGGCGTAGAATCAAATCCCCTAAGCTGAAGTTTGAACTTATGAATATTGGAACACAGACGAAGACAGATGTCTGTATGGTCTATATGACTGATGCAGTAGCACCTAAAATTTTGGAACGGGTTCGTTCCCGATTAAAGAAAATATCCTTGAAATATGTACTGGAATCAGGGTATTTAGAACCGTTTCTGGATGATCATCCTCTTTCTGTATTCTCGGGAATTGGAAATACGGAGCGCCCAGATACCCTGTGTGCTAAAATCCTGGAAGGCAGAGTAGGCATTTTAGTGGACGGTACTCCATTTGCATTGATTATTCCATATCTGTTTGCAGAAAATTTCCAAAGTGTAGATGATTATTCCCATCGCCCATATTACAGCACATTTATCCGTATTTTGAAGTATATCTCCTTTGCAATCTCCATTTTGCTTCCGGGGCTGTATGTCGGGATTACAACATTTCACCCGGAATTGTTTCCAGAGGCATTGTTGTTTAATATTGCCACTGCACAGGAATCCACACCATTTCCTTTGATGGCGGAGGCTGTTATAATTCATCTGATTTATGAAGCTATGCGGGAAGCAGGGCTTCGTCTCCCCAGAGGGATTGGACACGCAGTCAGTATTGTCGGAGCATTGGTGATTGGAGACGCTGCGGTAACTGCGGGATTAATCGGCTCTCCAATGGTGATGGTAGTCGCCCTGACTGCCGTGAGTTCCTTTGTGGTTCCCTCTCTTTATGAACCGGTTACAGTTTTAAGATTCCTGTATATTATTGTCGGGGGAATTTCCGGATTGTATGGGATTTCGCTGTTAACAGCTGTTCTCTGTATTAATCTGTGTTCTCTGCATCCGATGGATATTCCCTATACCTCCCCGATTACACCGTTTGGACGTTCTGCACTCAGGGACGTTTTTATTCGTGCAGGCTGGGAGACGCTGTCAAAACATACGATTAAGGTGCAGAATATGCCTGGTTCTGAAATGAAAGGGGAAAATGGGCAATGAGGGGAGTACAGCGTACAAATCAGATTTCCGTATTTCAGATGGTATGTATCCTGTTGATTTGCCGTTTTTACCAGTTTCTAACCTATACCCCTTCTTCATCAGGACAAGCTAAGGGGATCTGGAGCATAGTCAGTATATTTTGTTCTGGAATTTTAACCTTTGTGTTGCTTTTACCAGTACTGATATTAAACCGAAAATATCCTGGTTTGAGTATGATCGAGTGTATTGGCAATGCTTCGCCTGGATATGCAAGAGCAGTGGCTCTGTGTTATGGGATTTTTGCTGTTGCAGTCGCATTATATACAATTTCAACCTTTAACACCTTTATTTCCTCGACGATTCTGCCCCAGGCTAGTATGTTATTTTTATCTGCTACAATGGTACTCGCTGCTTGGTACGCAGCCTCCCGTGGGATGGAACCTTCAGCGCGGCTGGCCTTTATTGTATGTATTTGTTTTGTGGTTTCACTTTTTTTCATTATTCGAGGGGTTGTGCCCTATCTGAAATTTCATACCATTACAAAAGTACCAGATAACCATGCTGTCTGGAATTTTTTAAAAACCGTTTGGCTGGGAACTGCCAGGGATATGGAGGCTATTTTGTTTATTCTGATGCTGCCCTATGTCAAGGGGGATCGGAAAAAAGGTCTTTTCTGGTACCTTGTATTGTATAGTGTTTTGGCTGTTCTGGCAATTCTTTTGATATGGTTTTCACTTGGAAAATTGGCACAATACCAGAGATTTCCCTTTTATACAGTCGCTTCGATGGCCAAGGCGCCCTTATTGGAAAGAATGGATGCGATCCATATTGCACTCTGGACATTTTTTGCTTATCTTCGTGCGGGAGTTTACCTGTATCTGGCCGGTATTTGTTTTTCCCATTTCAAAATTCAAGACACTGCAAAACGTGTTCTCAGTATCTTGGGAATGATAGGACTGATTGCAGCAGCAGTCCTATTGTCCAAGAGCACAGTGCTGCTGACGGGACTTCGCTTTTTACTTTCCAGCGGGATTTTTGTTTTAATACTAGTTGTGGGAATTCCTGTTAGTATTCTTGTTATGAGGAGGAAACTGGATGAAACAGATTAAGGGTTCCAGATATCTGCTGCTTGTTTTGAGTTTTTTGGGCTGTATTACTTTATGTGGTTGTATCGAATCGGTAGAACTGAGTGAACGGGCTTTGGTACAAGCGATTGGAATCGATGTGGAAAATGGAGAATATGAGGTGACGATTCAGTACTTTAGTCCGGAAAACGGTGGGGGACAGGCAATGCTGGATATCAGTAAGCCAAATAACTATGTACTAAGCTGTAAAGGGAGCACTTTAATGGAGGCACTTTCCAAAGCAGAGCAAAGGCAGGGAAAAGATATTTTTTATGTGCATAATAAACTGATAGTAATTGGGAAAGATGCAGCTGTCCATGGAGTGACTTATCTGACAGAGTATTTCAGTGGAAACGATGATATCAAAGCAAATGTATTGGTATGTGTAGCCGATTCCAAGGCATCAGAAGTAGTAGGCGCACAGATTGAACAGGGAATTCTTCCGGCAGCCTCTCTCAAAAAGCTGCTGGAGAATGCAAAAAAGAACGGACAGACTTCTTCTTGTGAACTGATATCACTCGCCAGAGGTTTGATTGAACAGCAGGGAGATACGGTAATTCCCTGTGTGCAAATTCAAAAAGAGGAAGAAAAAGAATTGATCACCTTGACAGGGCTGGCATTGATACAGGAGTATCATTTAAAAGAAATTGTTCCGCAGGAGAGCTGTACAGGGTATCTGTTCTGGGAAGGTTCTGTTGCGCGAAAAGCACTGATATGTGAACTCGATGATATGCGTACAGTCACATTGTCTACAGTTGATTCCAGCGTAACAAGAAAGATATCTGATGACAATAAAACACTTTGTCTAAATATCAATATACTCAGTGATGTTACGGAGATACTCAGTGAGGAGCCGAGCCCTCTCTCTGAAAAAGATTTGGGACAGTTGGAGCAATTGCAGGAATATCAAGTGGAACAGGCGGTTCACAACTTTTATAATCTCCATATCCGTCCTTCCGGAGCGGATTATTTTGGACTGTTTTCCAATACCACCCTATCCCGAGAAGAGATTGGAAGAATTCTTTCCGAAATGGAACTGTCTATTCAGGTTTCTTCAGATATCCGGAGAAATAATCAACAGAGCTGAAGCCATTGACAAGAAATACAGGCTCCTCTCCAAAGAATTGGGGGAGGAGCCTGTATTTCTTGTTATTCCAGAATAAGTTCTCCAAAATCATTTGGACGGTGAAAATCAGGATTCGGTGATAAGACAGGGAAAAAAGTCCCGAAATGTGGGATCGGAGTATTCTCACCGCATTTATAAAAATTCCCACGGAGGATCTGCCCAGAACGAAAATCGCATCTTCCATATGCTGTTTTTATAAAGGAAAGGGGGATAAACAG
>CALDJI010000334.1 GCA_937901805.1 uncultured Clostridia bacterium
TCCTCTTTGCCCAGGATAGCGCAGATTTCAATTCCGCCGCCCGGAGTAAACTGTTTGCCGGAGACGGCGACACGCACCGGCCAAAGCATATAGCCGTTTTTCACACCGAGCTTTGCAATCAGGTCAAAGAGGGCGGTGTGGATGGATTCAACCGAGAAATCATCAAGTGCTTCCAGGACAGGCAGGGCCTGTTCCAGGGCTGCCAAAGCGGTTTCCTCATTGGTTTTCATTTTTTTGTGGACATACATGGACAGGTCATAGTCCGGCAGCTCGTCAATAAAATCCACTTGCTCCGGGATCTGATTGAGGACTTCCGTGCGGGGCTGGAGCACACTTGCAATCAGGGAGAAATCGACATCTTCCCGCTTGACGGTCTGTCGAATCCAGGGGGCTGCCTCTTTTGTAAACTCTTCCAGGCTGAGTTTACGGATATACTCCCCGTTAATATAGTTGAGTTTTTCCGTATCAAAAATTGCAGGGGATTTGGAAATACCGGTAATATCAAATTCCTTTTTCAGTTCTTCGAGCGTAAAGATCTCCTGCTCGCCTTTTGGGCTCCATCCAAGCAGTGCGATGTAGTTGACAATGGCGTCTTTTAAATACCCTTTGGCGCGCAGATCCTGATAGGAGGCGTCACCATTGCGCTTGGAGAGTTTTTCAGTTGCGGTTTTCATAACCGGGCTGACGTGGATATAGACGGGGATTTCCCAACCGAACGCCTTATAGAGGAGGTTATACTTCGGAGTGGAGGAGAGGTATTCATTTCCGCGCACGACATGGGTGATGCCCATGGTGTGGTCGTCGATGACGTTGGCAAAGTTATAGGTGGGCATACCGTCGCCTTTGATGAGAATCTGATCATCAAGCGTCTCGTTTTCCACGGTGATGTCGCCGAACACCTCGTCATGGAATGTGGTTGTGCCGGTCTGGGGAACCTTTTGGCGGATGACATAGGGAACGCCGGCAGCGAGTTTTTCCTCGACTTCCTCTTTGCTCAGGTTCCGGCAGTGGCCGTCGTATTTTGGAGCCGCGCCGGACGCCTTCTGCAGCAGGCGCACCTGTTCCAGGCGTTCCTTATCGCAGAAGCAATAATATGCATGGCCGCTTTCGACCAGCTGCTTTGCATAATCGAGATACATCCCCATCCGTTCGCTCTGGATATAGGGACCGACCGGGCCGCCGATATCCGGGCCTTCGTCCCAGTTGAGCCCAACTTCTTTCAGGGTATTGTAGATGACGTCGGTTGCGCCTTCCACATAGCGTTCCTGGTCGGTATCCTCAATACGCAGGAGGAATTTTCCCCCCTGGGATTTTGCCACCAGGTATTCATAGAGAGCCGTCCTCAGGTTCCCGACATGCATATAGCCGGTTGGGCTGGGGGCGAATCTGGTACGGACTTCTTTCATTGTTATAACCACCTTTATCGTTTCATACCGTGTATTGCCAGTACGCAAATAATTACTCTTTATACTACCCCGACCGCAAGGGGATTGTCAACCAATTCACGGAAAAGACGGAGATTTTTTCGGTGTCCCGTGCAAAGTATTTTAAAAAAAGTAGAAACATCTTCGATTTTTCCGATGTAAAGGAGAAAAGGGCTTTCAAAGAGTGCGGTACTGTGATAAAATAAAAAATACATCCATAACGGAATACCGCTTATTTTCAGCGGGAGAAAGATAAATAGGGGGAACCGATGATGAATATACCATTTTCCAACCGGATCACGGGGGTTCAGCCGTCTGCGATCCGTGAAATTTTAAAACTTTCCTCTGATCCGGACATCATTTCCTTTGCAGCCGGCAATCCTTCTGAAGACGCTTTCCCGGTAGAGGCTGTCCGTGGGATCACGGAGGAAATATTGGCGGAGCATCCGATTGCGGCGCTCCAGTATTCCCTGACAGAAGGGTATCCGGCCCTGCGCCAGACCCTGAAAAACAAACTGCTTGCAAAGGGGATCGGCAGGGAAAACGAAGAAATACTGGTCATGTCCGGAGCCCAGCAGGGGATTGAACTCGCCACCAAATGCCTGGTTAACGAAGACGATGTGGTAATCTGTGAAGATCCAAGCTTTGTGGGCGCGCTCAACACCTTCCGTTCCTATGGGGCAAAGCTGGTCGGCGTGGAGATGGAACCCGACGGCATCCATCTTGGAAAATTGGAGCAGGCGCTCAGGGAAAACCCGAACACCAAGCTGATTTACCTAATTCCAACCTTCCAGAATCCGTCCGGCATCACGACTTCCCTGGAAAAACGGAAGGCATGCTATGAACTCGCAAAACGTTACCATGTGATGATTTTGGAGGATAACCCGTATTCCGACCTGCGTACGGAAGGGGAGGAAGTCGCCCCCATCAAGACTTTTGACGAGGAGGGGATTGTCATATACTGCGGCACCTTCTCCAAAATCCTCTCTCCGGGTCTCCGTGTGGGCTATGTCATGGTGAATAAAGAACTTGCCGCAAAAATGACGGTTGCAAAACAGACCTGCGACGTACACTCTACGATCCTTTCCCAGATGATCTGTGAGCGGTTTTTGAATACCGTGGACTTTGAAAAGCACCTGGATGGGCTGCGTGCAATCTATCGTCACAAGAAAAACCTGATGCTCGGGGAAATGGACAAATACTTTCCGCAGGAGATTGTCTCCTACACCAGGCCGGAAGGCGGACTGTTTATCTGGTGTACTTTCCGGGGGAATGTGGACAGCGCAGATTTTGCAAAACAGGCAGTACTGCAAAAAATCGCCGTTGTTCCGGGTTCTGCATTTCTGGCGGACGATACGCAAAAGAGCGTTTCTTTCCGC
>CALDJI010000335.1 GCA_937901805.1 uncultured Clostridia bacterium
CGGGATTGCATTGACGACACGGGGATCATGCGCGTCAAAAGTAATCAGGTTGGATACGCCCATATGGACGAGTTCCTGCAGCATAATCGCACAGTCAAGGGACTCCCTAGAAGAACGCTTGTGCTGCCTGCCTTCATACAGCATTGGCATAATTACGGTGATTCTCTTTGCTTTGCCTGCAATGGCGGAGATAATCCGGATCAAATCCTGATAATGGTTATCCGGACTCATGGGGACATCCTGTCCATACATTTTATAGGTGACGCTGTAGTTAAACATGTCCGTGATGATAAAAATATCTTTGCCGCGGACAGATTCCCGAATAAAACCTTTTGCCTCGCCAGTCGCAAAGCGGATAACGGATGCATCCAATACAAGTTTGCTGTCGCATTTTCTCCATCCCTGAATGTAGTGCTGCACGCTTTCCACGAATGGTTCACATCCGGGCATGCAAATAATCCCAAGGTCTCCTACATACTGCTTGCTGTTATCCTCGTTATACATCGCAAATCTCCTTTTTCATGACAAAAAACGGCATGATTTCATAAATTATTTATATTCTATCATAAGGAAGTTCATAAAACAACCGGCACCCAGTGAAAGAATTCGACTTTTTTAGGCACTTTTTTGGGGATTTTCATAGAGGGTTTCCACTGCGAAACAATAGCAGACGGAAATTACAGAGGAAATCGGTATGGTGTTTTTCACAGGAACCGGGATAGCTGCCGGGAACGGAATTCTAAAATAGAGCGCGCACCTTTTCATTGACTGGAAAAGGCGCTTTCTCTATTTTTGTTCGCAAACAATCGGGGTTCCGCCGTTTTGCATGGATTCTTCAATTAATTCTTCCAGAGAGGTTTCGTCGGCAACCTGTTCCAGGGCGCGCTGCATCCGGTACCAGACGGAATGAGCGGCGCATTCTGCGGAACGGGAGCATAGCTCATAGGACTGGGCGCATTCTACCAGTGTGAAAGAGCCCTCCAGCGTGCGCAGAATATCCCCGACAGAGATCTCTTTTGCATCTTTTGCCAGCATATATCCTCCCTGTGCTCCGCGGACGCTCTTGACGATCGAGGCTTTGCTCAATGCACTGATAATCTGTTCCAGATATTTGTCGCTAATCTGTTGACGCGAGGCAATCGTTTTCAGCGGGATATATCCATCATCCTTATGGAGGCCGAGATCAATTAGCAGACGCAGGCCATAGCGGCTTTTGGTCGATATTTTCACAGGAACTCCTCCTTTGCTTTTAATTCATATAAAAACAGTATAACATACCCATAGGAACCGTGCAATGTTCAGATAGATGGTTTTTACAGGATTTCTCACCAGTTTTTCAGGCTGTCAAAAGGAAAATCAGAGATTTTATGTAAGGTAGTTGTGGTTTTGGCATATTCGCGATATAATAAACAAAACAAGTTTATACCATCCCATCAAGGAATGCGAGGTTTTATCATGATTTCGGACATCCAGGAAAAAATAATACAGCTGAAAAAAGAAAAGGATATTGCTATTCTGGCACACAGTTACCAGAGCCCGGATATCCTGGAAATCGCAGACTTAAAGGGAGATTCTTTTAAACTCAGTGCAGATGCACAGAGTTTGTCCCAAAAAACCCTGCTCTTGTGCGGCGTGCGTTTTATGGCGGAGACAGTCAAAACCCTTTCTCCGGAAAAAACGGTGATTCTTCCGGTGGAAAATGCGACTTGTCCTATGGCGGAAATGATTAATCCGCGGGACGTTGCTGCTTATAAGCGCGAGCACCCGCAGTGCAAGGTGGTGGCCTATGTCAACACTACTACAGAGCTCAAGGCAGTCAGTGATGTCTGCGTTACCTCTTCCAGTGCCGTCCAAATTGTTAGCAGGATGGATGCAGAGGAGATCCTGTTTATCCCGGATCAAAATCTCGGTTCCTTTGTCCGTGCAAACTGTCCGGAAAAGACCATTATTACTTGGGATGGGTGCTGCCCGGTACATAATCAGGTGACCGAACAGGAAGTCCTTGAAATGAAGCGCCGTTATCCAGGTTATAAGCTTCTGGTACATCCGGAATGTAAACCGGAAGTGGTAAGGCATGCGGATTATGCCGGTTCCACAGCAGGGATCCTTTCCTATGCCAGAAGTTCTTCGGAAAATATTCTGATTGGGACAGAAAAATCCATTGCCGATACTTTGGCGCTGGAATTCCCGGATCGTCAGTTTGTTCCTTTAAGCAAGTGCCTGATCTGTCAGGATATGCGCATTACCAATCTGGTGGATGTCTACCGTGCCATGCAGGGTCTTAGCGGCTGTGAAATCACTATTGGTGAAGAGATCCGTACAAAGGCAAAACATGCGATTGACGAAATGATCCGCCTTGGAAAATAGGGTTTTCTCTCCAAACAGAGAAAAATACCGCAGGAAACCGGTTTCCTGCGGTATTTTTATGTTTCCGGATAAAAGGGGAAATCCGCCGGTTGTTCTTCTTTTGGTTCACATGGTTTTTCGGTGAATCCACATTTGTCCTCTTGCTTTTCATTTTGTTCTATCAAATATCGGGCATAGATGGAAAAAGCCATCAGGAAATAGGGGAGAATAAAGAAAGTGGGAAACAAAAAAATACAGAGCAGCCATAACGGAAGAAAAGAGAAGAGAAATCGGAATATTTCCCCGCGGCACTTTAAGGTATACTGGTCGGATAACCGGATACAGCGTGTCGGGGAAAGGGAATCATTGTCTGCCATGAGGTAACAGGCGAGGCTGTAGCGGGTTGCAATCAGGAAAAATAAGATCATCCCGGCCAGTATTAAGGCAATCCCCGCAAAGACACAGACTTTCGAGAACAGGATATGCTGCCCCTGTGGATTTAAGGAGATGATATAAAGAGGGATTCCGGTGACCAGACCGCCCGGTATCAGGCAGATAAGCCCCCAGAATACCAATCTGCATACCAGATTCAGGATGAGAAGCAAACTATTAAAAAATAGCTTTGGCTTGGAAAAATAATAGAAAATTGCGGTGATTTCTTCTCCTCCATAGAGGACTGTACGGGAATACCATCGAAGGATTCCCAAAAAAATTGGAGCTATAATAAGAAAAATCGCTGTAATTTCAAATAGGATTAAGAATAATGCAAGGATTTCAGATAAATAACTGCCGGAACGCAGTTCTGCGCTGACATGGAGTAAATCAATTGTGTCTGTACTCTCCAGCACTTTCATAAAAAATTTTCCAAGCAGATAAAAGAAGGCACAGATACTGCCGAGCAGCATGGTAGAGGCAACTGCTTTACCCCAATTCCCACTCAGCGCCCTTCGTGCATCCAATTTGATTTTTCGGTGAAGAAAATGCATATACCAATGCGCTCCCTTCTTGTTGGATCGCTTGTCCAGATTGATTCTCAGAAAAGCGGGGGGACCCCGCATACAAGTTTCTTCCTTAAAAATTGTGCCTGTCTATCGTTGCTTTCAAGGCATCAAAAATGGTGTGGAACAGAATTTCATCACTGACTGTTTCCCGATCCTGGGAGGCAATTTCCTGTGTGCGCATGGTTTCCAGAGTTTGGTACACAGCCTGTTCCAGCATTCCTGCCTGCTGCGGCATGGAGAGGGAAAAACGCAGCATCAGGGCTACTGCTAGGATAGAGGAAGCCATAGT
>CALDJI010000336.1 GCA_937901805.1 uncultured Clostridia bacterium
AAGGACAAAGGTCGTGGCACCGATAAAGCTGACTGCCGGGACAATCTCCACCTGTAAAAACGCAAAGGTAACGCCGACAGCCAAGGCGTCGATACTGGTCGCTACAGCCAATACGGACATGCTTTTAAAGCCAACGGAATCATCCGCTGTTTCCTCTTCCTTACTCAGGGATTCCCGAATCATGTTCACACCGATTAATCCAAGTAATACAAAAGCGATCCAGTGATCGACCGCCTGAATGCTCCCCTGAAACTGCACGCCCAGAAAATACCCGATTAGCGGCATGCCGCCTTGGAAGATCCCAAAATACAGCCCTACAATAACGCCCTTTTTCCAGCTCATCTTACGCATGGAAAGTCCTTTGCACACAGCCACTGCAAATGCATCCATAGAAAGACCGACCGCGATCACAAACAGTTCTGCTAAGCTCATTTTTTCCTGCTCCTTTTCCATTTTCTTGCACAAAAAAAGACTCATCTGCAGATCCATACCGCAGATAAGTCTCGTTATTTCAAGCAAAGCCAGATGAAAATCAGTATGTTGACTTTGCTACACAAATTGTGCTAACTACTCCCTTATCATGGATAATTATACGGGATACTGTTTCCCATGTCAATCAAAATCCCCTGATTTTTGTTTCAAAATGCCATGGTCATTTTTGGAAGAAATGTGATATAATAAAAAAACAGCGAGCTGTGTAAATCACGTAAGTCCAGTTGATTTACACAGCTCGTTTTTTGCTGAAAAAGGAAAACCAGCCGTTCCCTGTTAAACAGCACAATCAGGATTCTGCCGGTTCCCTCTTTTCAAGAATCTCAAGGAAAAGGAGGGGTTTTTATGCCCAAAACAAAATTACAGGACGCTGTATTCTCCATTATGATGGCAACTGCCATGGCTTATGCAATGGAAGTATACAACTTTTCTCTGCAAAACGGCGGGGTCAGCGGCGCACTATTCGTATCCGCTCTCAAAGATCTGATCCTTATGGTGCCGATTGTCATCCTGCTGGAAAAACTGCTTGTCGGCAAACTTGCACACAAATGTGCGATGAAGATTTTCCGGTCCCAAAAAGACAATCCCTTTTTGCTGACCATCCTCATCTCCTGTTTTACCGTATGGATAATGTGCCCGCTGATGAGCGCCGTTGCCACCTTGTTGTTTAAGCATCCGGGAATTCAGTTTTTCCCGGTATGGATTGACACTACGGCCCATAATTTCCCGATGGCTTTTTTCTGGCAGCTGTTTTTTGCCGGTCCCATTGTCCGCTTTTTATTCCGGTGCATCTTTGCACGCAGTTTAAAAGCACAGGAAGCCCGGGAAAGGGAAACCGTCCGGGCAGCCGCCGAATAACCATACGGCAGAAAACAGGATCCGCAGAGCAAGGCGGGAATTTTTCGTAATGAGAAAGCCACCCGGCCGTCAAAAGAAAAAACAGGCTGCTTTTATAAAAGCAGCCTGTTTTTTCTCCAGTAAAATGGAAATTGTTATTTACCGCAAGCTTCTGCTGCTGCAACCGCGCAGGCAACGGTAGCGCCAACCATCGGATTGTTACCCATTCCGATAAGCCCCATCATCTCGACATGAGCCGGGACAGAAGAGGAGCCTGCGAACTGAGCGTCGCCGTGCATACGGCCCATGGAATCGGTCAGGCCGTAAGAAGCCGGGCCTGCGCCCATGTTATCCGGATGCAGGGTACGTCCGGTGCCGCCGCCGGAAGCAACGGAGAAGTATTTGACGCCGTTTTCATAAGACCATTTCTTATAGGTACCGGCAACCAGGTGCTGGAAGCGGGTCGGGTTAGTGGAGTTTCCAGTGATGGAAACGTCGACCTTTTCATGTTTCATGATAGCGACGCCTTCGAGGACGTCGTTTGCGCCGTATACTTTAACAGCCGCGCGCTCGCCGTCGGAATACGGGATTTCCTTGACGACTTCCAGCTCGCCGGTTTCAAAGTGGTACTCTGTCTGGACATAGGTGAAACCATTGATTCTGGAAATGATGTATGCGGCGTCTTTTCCAAGGCCGTTGAGGATGACTCTCAGCGGCTCTTTTCTTGCCTTGTTTGCGGTTCTTGCGATACCGATTGCGCCCTCTGCAGCGGCAAAGGACTCATGTCCTGCGAGGAAGCAGAAACATTTCGTCTCATCGCGGAGCAGCATTGCGCCCAGATTGCCGTGGCCAAGGCCGACATTTCTCTGCTCTGCAACAGAACCCGGGACGCAGAATGCCTGCAGGCCAATACCAATTGCCTCAGAAGCGTCTGCCGCGACTTTACAGCCTTTTTTCAGGGCAACCGCGGTACCGAGGGTATATGCCCAGACTGCGTTTTCAAATGCAATTGGCTGGACGCCCTTGACGATTTGCTCTACGTTAATGCCCTTTTCAAGGCACAGATCTCTTGCATCTTCGAGAGAACCAAAGCCATACTCAGCAAGGCATTTCTCGATTTTAGCCATTCTTCTTTCCTGACCTTCAAACTTTGCCATGGATGCAAACCTCCTAATTTCAGTGATGTACAAACCTGTCGAATCTTACTCTTCGCGCGGGTCGATGTACTTAGGAGCATTGTCATAGCGGCCATAGGTTCCGATATTTTTCTCATAAGCCTCTTTCGGATCCGCACCGTGACGAATATCCTCTAACATCTTACCAACTTTTACGAACTTGTAGCCGATAGCTTCTCCATTGTCATCCAGTGCGACGGACAGGATATAGCCCTCTGCCATTTCCATGTAGCGGACGCCCTTTGCATTCGTGGAGAAGATGGTTCCAACCTGAGAACGCAGGCCTTTGCCCAAGTCCTCAAGCGCAGCGCCGATGGGCAGGCCGCCTTCTGAGAAAGCTGTCTGGGTACGGCCGTATACGAGCTGTTTGAAGATTTCACGCATTGCGACGTTGATCGCATCGCAGACAAGGTCAGTGTTGAGTGCCTCCAGGATGGTTTTGCCCGGGAGAATCTCGCCTGCCATTGCAGCGGAATGGGTCATACCGGAACAGCCAAGGGTCTCGACAAGAGCCTCCTCGATGATACCGTCTTTGACATTCAGGGTCAGCTTGCAGCAGCCCTGCTGAGGCGCCCCCCAGCCAATACCATGGGACAGGCCGGAAATATCCTTGATCTCATACGCTTTCACCCATTTGCCTTCTTCCGGGATTGGCGCTGGACCATGATGCGGGCCCTTGGTTACGGTGCACATTTTCTCTACTTCATGAGAATAATTCATATCGGTGCTCCTTTCACATACTTTAACAACATACTTTTTGCGCTCGCACGCTTATGTTCATTATAATAGGTCGTAAAAAAATAATCAACTGGTCGACCGCAAACTCCGACCTTCCAAAACCTGTTTTTCCAAATTTCCCGGATTTTACAAACAGCGTTTCCCATAATTTGTCGTATCCTGTTTTATCTTCCAGAAGGCAGGGAGGTTTCTTTCAACGGCTGTGTCCCATCCGTGGGGGCGGAAAAGGTCCGTATCTTACGATTGGTATAAAAGGTAACACAGAGCAATACAGCGCACAAAACCCAGGTGATTGGTTCGGCAATGATCACGGCATCAAATCCCAAAATACCGGACAAACCCAGACCGATTGCGGTTTTACAGACAAGTTCCAAGCAGCCGGAAAGCACTGGAGCAAAGTTTTGCCCAATCCCCTGCAGGGCGCTGCGGTAGACAAACAAAATTGCCAATGGAAAATAAAATGGCAGGTTAAACCTGAGATATCGGGAAGCAAGTCGGATAACCTCTGAAGCGGAGGCGTCCTGACCGGAGATGAGCAGAGAAATAAGGGCGTGGTCAAACAGATAAACCGCCAAAATAGAACAGGCCGACCAGAGGAAGGAAAGCAGCAGGGACTTTCGAATCCCTTCCCGGACGCGGAGGATCTCCCCTGCTCCCAGGTTTTGGCTGGCAAAAGTGGCACAGGCGGTCCCGATCGTAATTAAGGGCAGCATCGTCATCTGATTGATCCGGTTTGCAGCAGTAAAAGAGGCGACCACTACGGTGCCAAGACCATTGGCGCCGATGGTCATGGCCACTGATCCAATCGCGACAAAGCAGGATTGGAACGCCATGGAAAACCCAACGGCGAGCAAATCCCGAATTTCCTTCAGGGTCAGGTGAAAATCAGAAAAAGAGGGGAGGATCTGGGAATACCTTTTTAAAATAAAAAGCAGGCAGAGCACCACAGAGACTGCCTGTGAAATCAGCGTCGCATAGGCAGCCCCCTCCACGCCAAACCCAAGATACCGCAGAAACACAATATCCAGGATAATATTGAGTACAGAGGCAATTACCAGGAAATACAGCGGCGTTTTGCTGTCCCCCACTGCCCGCAGGATACTTGCTGCCAGGTTGTAGAACATTGTAATAAGAATCCCTGCAAAAATCACCGAGATATAGGCGTGGGAACTATCCAGGATATCTGCCGGAATCCGGATAAGATGCAGCATGGGCCGCAGGAAAAGAAGGCTGAGGACAGTCATTACGGTACCGGCCGCCGTCCCCAGCAGCACAGAACCGGCAATATGCCGTTTCATCTGTGCAAACTGGTTCGCCCCAAAACTGCGGGCAACCAACAGGGAAAAACCATTAGTCATCCCATTGACGAAACCGACAATCAAAAAGGAAAGGGAACCAGTGGCCCCAACTGCGGCAAGCTGGCTGACGCCGAGGATATTTCCAACAATGACTGTATCCACAAGGTTGTACAGCTGCTGAAACAGGTTTCCAATCAGGATGGGAATCGAAAAAAATAAAATCGTCTTTAAAATACTGCCCTTTGTCAGATCTTTCATGGGCGTCCCTCTCTTCCTATTGTTACAATAAAAGCCTCTATAAAAGCCTCTATCCCTATCATACCGGATTCCCATACATAGTACAATCAATAAGCATAAAAAATCCCCGGCGGGAGTTCCCGCCGGGGATCAGTACACTCCATTTACAAGGAGTCAATTACTTGTGGTCAACCTCGTTCATGTGCTGGATAAGAGCGAGGACTTTGTTAGAATAGCCCCACTCGTTGTCATACCAGGAAACGAGTTTTACAAAGTGATCGTTGAGCATGATACCAGCCTTCTCATCAAAGATGGAGGTATGAGCATCACCGATGAAGTCGGAAGAAACGACCATGTCTGCAGTGTAACCGAGGATGCCTTTGAGTTCGCCCTCAGAAGCCTCTTTGATTGCTTTGCAGATCTCTTCATAGGTGGTTGCTTTCTCCAGGCTGACAGTCAGGTCAACAACGGAAACGTCCAGAGTCGGAACACGCATGGACATACCGGTGAGTTTGCCCTTCATTTCCGGAATAACAAGAGCGCAGGCTTTTGCAGCACCAGTGGTGGAAGGAATGATGTTGCCAGCTGCTGCACGTCCGCCTCTCCAGTCTTTCTTGGAAGGACCGTCAACGGTCTTCTGAGTACCGGTGGTGGAGTGAACAGTGGTCATGAGTCCTTCTTTAATGCCGAATTTCTCATGGACAACTTTGACCAGCGGAGCCAGGCAGTTTGTGGTGCAGGAAGCGTTGGATACAACGGTCATGTCCTTGGTGTACTTGTCCTGGTTAACGCCCATAACGAAGGTCGGGGTCTCTTTGTCCTTTGCAGGAGCGGAGATAACGACTTTCTTAGCGCCAGCTTTGATGTGAGCAGAAGCAGCTTCGGTTGTGGTGAACACACCGGTGGACTCTACCACGTACTCAGCATTGACGGAAGCCCAAGGAATATTGGCAGGATCTTTTTCTGCGAAGAATTTGATTTCTTTGCCGTTGACAATGATTGCGTCATCGGTATAAGCGATGTCGCCCTTGTACTGGCCATGAACCGTATCATAACGGAGCATGTATGCGCAGTAATCCGGGGTCATGAACGGATCGTTGATGCCCACGAACTCAATTTCGGGATTGTCAAGGCCAGCGCGGAAGACAAGTCTGCCAATACGGCCAAAACCATTGATACCAATTTTAATTGCCATTTTAAAAACCTCCCAAAGATTTTCTTATCTTTATTCTATACTAAAAACAAAAAAACTACAAGGGACAATGTCTTTTTTTTAACTACTTTTTAAAAATTGGCAATATTCCTAAAAAACAGCGAAAAACCCTGATTCGGACAAAAGGGAAAACAAGATACTTATGCGATGCTGAGGAAAATTGTATTGCTTTTGCATAAAATAAAGGTTGTTTTCCCTAAAAATATGGTATACTAAAGGAAGACTTTGTTTGAAAAGGGGCGGGCAGAAAATTCCGCTGAACCTTTCCGTAAGATTAGAGGAAGTGAAAAGGCAATGGAAATACCGCAAGACGGGAACCTGCAAAGCGTCATACAATTATATGGGCACGGGGAAACCCCCACCTTGCTTGTCGGGAAGGATTTCGAGGTGTTATGGGCAAATGACGCAGCAATCGGGCACCCA